>NZ_ALJG01000315.1 GCF_000286315.1 Paenisporosarcina sp. TG20
TGGTTACCCTTCTTAAAAGGAACGGGCGTACTGTGCCCGGTTTTTCTTAAGTATAGCTGAAAGGATACCAACAAAGAAGAAATTCACATAGGTGATTGAATAGAGGAGTGTACTTTGTGGAGATATTTGAAGTGGATATACGAATCGAAATCAGAAACGACTTAGACTAGTTCAATTAATGGAAGATTATCGACAGGTTGTTCCTATAGTCAACAAGTATGAACAATAGCACTTCTATATAAACAGCGAAGACATATTAGTAGAAAATTTTACTGTAGTTTTAGTTCTTTTGTGAGAAGATAGAACTTAATGGTAGTTATGACGTTCTAATATTAAAAGCGAGGGGTTGTATTTCATGTATTGGTGCAAAATTGCACGCAATGAGTCTGAATTTGAAGCGATTGCCAAACTAAATTACGACACATTTGTGGAAGAGATTCCTCAACATAAAATGCATCCTAGTGGAAAGCGTACGGATGCTTTTCACCATGAAAATACATATTTAATTGTTTTAAAAGATCATGAACTTGTAGGAATGATTGCACTTAGAGATCAAAGACCTTTTTCATTGGACCATAAAATTGGTTCAGTAGAACATGTACTTCCTGAAGAAGCACTTAACGGAAAACTATGTGAAATACGTTTGTTGTCAGTTAGAAAAGAACACCGCAACGGACGTGTCTTTTTTATGCTAGCACGTGCTCTGGCTGATTATGCTTACGAAAAAGGTTACGGAGCGGCAGTTATCTCAGGAACAGTTCGTGAACTAAAGCTATATAGGCAGCTTGGATTTCTAGCATTTGCTGAAAAGATCGGAAGCGAGGAAGCTTCGTTTGTTCCAATGTTTTTAACGAAACAACGGTATGAACAATCAGTTGCTGCGCGTTTTCAACATAAAAGGTATATATTTTATCCTGGGCCGAATGAATTGACGCCAGAATTGAAAAAAGCATTTCAACACTCGCCCATTTCACACCGTTCGTATCAGTTTTCTGAACGGTTTAAACGGGTGCAGACTCAGTTAGTAACTATGACAGGGGCGTCTCATGTACATTTGCTCGCTGGAAGTGGGACACTTGCAAATGATGCTATGATTGCTCAAATTAGTCGACTTAAATCTAAGGGGTTAGTGTTAATTAATGGTGCGTTTGGAGAACGACTGAAGAGACAAGCATCTAAGATGGGATTGGACTTTGAAATACTAGAAGTAGAGTGGGGGAATCCTTTTGATACATCTATTATTAAATTCCACTTGAATTCGGGCTTATATGGTTGGATTTTACTAGCACATGGTGAAACTTCAACAGGGATGATGAATAGCGTAGACGAAATGATACCAATTTGTAAGGAACAGAAAATTCACTTGTGTTTGGATTGTGTAAGTTCATTTGGAGCAGTTCCTATTTCTATGAAAAATGTGTACTTAGCTACTGGGGTTAGTGGCAAGGCAATTGGAACAATGACGGGTTTGGCAATGGTGTTTGCAAATTATAGTATCGATGAATCTTCTTCCATCCCAACCTACCTGGACTTAGGTCGCCATGCAAAAGGAGGAATTCCGTACACGTATAGTTCGCAGTTATTAGAAAGTCTAGAAATTGCTTTAAAGTCATATGAAAATAACGAGAGATATAACTTATTAAGAGAAAGATACCAAAGGCTTCTGCTAGTCGAGGAGATGGGAGAGTTGGAGTTTTTAACAAAACAAGGCTTTCCGATGATTGTCACGTTTAAGATACAACAAATAAACAAACATTTGGCAGATGATGCAAGACTTTCTGGTTTCGATTTACATTATCAAAGTGCTTATCTGAAAGAAAGACAATGGGTCCAAATGTCTCTTATCCAACCCGATTTTGAAGAATCGTTTGAAAAATTTCAGTTGTGGTTACGTAATTATATAACATATAAAAAGGAAACAGTGAACTCAATTTGAATACTGCCTCTATGTCCCTATATGTTTAACTGGAAATAAGTTTTGGAATTACTTAAGCTCTTTAAAAAATTTTTATTTGTTTAGAAAAGCATAGCTTGCACTATTAGTGGTGCAAGCTATGCTTTTTTAGAATTTGTTCTAGGGTTTGATTAATAAACAGTTTATAAGGAGAGTCAGGCATAGTTGAAATTAGTTTAAATCCAGTTTTAGCTTGGTCAAGAGCCTTGTCCATTTCTCCGAAGTGAGAGTAGCAAAGCGCACGGTAGGCATAAACCTCATATGACATCGATAAATCATAGGGATGATGAAAATAAGAAGGAACTACATAAACTTCAAGCAGTTCTAAAGATTCTTTTATTGACCCCAATCCAAATAAAGCTTTACCTTTTTCTAAGAGGTAATGATTATTGTCGTCTTTCCTCGCTTTACCATTATTAGAATAACTTGCCAACTCTAAAAAAAGTTCAGCACTATCCAACGCCTTTGTATAATCATGTAAAAATGAGTTATAAAAATGTGCATCCAACATTGCTGCAATGGCAGTAGAGGACTTATTTTCAGCAAACTCACCGTACTGTCTAATCTTATTCAAATAATAAATTCGATCTTCTTCATTTTCATTAATAATACTCTGGTAACAGGCTAAACGATACAAGTCGTCAATCCGGTAAAAGATACGTTCTTCCTTAGAAAACTCCATAGCTTCATTCATCTTAAAACGTATTAGTTCATTATTACCAACGGCCGAATACAAAATAAGTTCCGCATACATATAATCTAAAGTGGTCATTGCATCGAGTTTGATTGAAGGGGAATCAAAACGAGCATGTTCTTCCAACGTGATGGCTAATGCTTCCTCATACCTATGTTGATTATATAGAAGCATTCCTTTAAAGAGCGCAAGAGATGCACTTTGATTATATAAGTGCAATTGTTCATAAAGTTCCATTGCATGATTATAGTGAATTTCCCAGTCATCACGATTTAAATGGTATCCGCACCTACAAAAAATCTCAAGCAAACGAGCAGATTCGTAGCTAAGAGTTAGTTTGTCTACAATTGGGCTGATGAGATCGATTATTTGTTTATATTCATCAGTTAATTCAGAGAATTCAACTTTGTAGAGTTTCTCCACTTTTTCTAACACATTTCTTTTCTCCGCTTGGCTGACATCTTCCATTAACTCCGATGATTCAACACCTAATCGTTGAGCGATATAAGATAAACTTTCCATGGAAGGCTGAGCCTTTCCATTTTCAATTAAACTTAACATGCCTTTTGTTAGTTTTTTTCCGGCTAGTGCTTCTAGTGTCAACTTTTGCTCTTTTCGTAAATGTCTAATGCGTAATCCAATTGAATCCATTATTAAATCGCTCCATTTCTAATCAGTTTAATTATATTAAACTTTTACTTGCAAGGGAAGTTTTTTTGTGTTATTATTTGTTTAATTAAATTAAACAAAAGGAGGTTAATCAAATGGAAGCATCATTAAAATTAAAAAAAGCAACACAGCATTTATGGACATTTACTATCAGTAAATTGATTTCCACGTTCGGTGCCAGTGTCTACACGTTCGGTATAAGTTTTTATATTTTATCGTTTACCGGTTCTGCAACTAGTTTTGCGACTAATCTAATTTGCAGCGTTTTGCCCCGTACAATTATCGGGCCTTTTGCTGGGTATGCTGCAGATAAATACTCTAAAAAAATGATTGTCATTGTTGCCCAGATAGCAAGTATACTCGCAATGGGCGGATTAGTGATTGTTACAATGACTTCGGGAATCACATTGACAGCGATATACGTTACAACAGTCATCTTGTCAATTACATCTTCTTTTTCTGGAGTGTCCTTTACTTCAGCCATAGCTAATTTGATTGACGAAGGACGCATTCAAAAAGCAATGTCTTATAACCAAATGTCGATTTCGATTGCCACAATTGGAGGACCTGCAGCTGGGGGGTTGATGTATGGCCTAGTGTCACTTGAAGCTTTCTTGTTAGTTCACCTCGTTGCTTACATCCTTGCAGTTGGGCTTGAAGCGACTATGAATTTCAGATTGTATACGAAAATAATTGAAAGTGCAGTTTCTGAAGTAAAGGAATCCATGCTTCAGAATATGAAAGCCGGAATTACGTATATAAGGAAGCATCAAATCCTGTCTATTGTGATTTGGGTTTCGCTGCTATTGAATTTCTTATTTGCGGCATTCCAAGTTGGTTTTGCGTTCATGCTTATTGATAAACTTGAAATTAAATCGGTACATTTTGGTTTTACAGAAGGTGCTTTTTCAGTTGGCATGCTCCTGATGGCCTTTATTTTATCGATACGAAAGCAATTCCGTTTCCCTTTGCATATATCAAAATGGAGTTTGATCGCTAATAGCATTTTATTTAGTGCAACTACTATTCCGTTATTTGTTCCAATGTCCTATAACATAATGGTTGGCTTTTATTTAACTTTAATGTTGCTATTAGGTTTAACTATAATTTTAATAAACACTCCAATGGGTGTGCTTTTTCAACAAACAATTGACGAAGCATTCAAAGGACGCGTTTTTGGATTACTCGAGACTATTTCAATGGGGTTAATGCCACTGGGTATGGTATTGTTTGGATATCTATTTGATGCATTCTCACCACAATGGATAATGTTATCATGTGGTCTCTTGTTGCTAGCCACTGTTCTTTATTTCTTACGTCCGTCCGTTATTCGTAAAGCACATCCAGAGATTGTAGAAAAATCAAGCGAAACAAACAGTGTATCACCTGCAGTTTTATCTAAGTAAAAAAATCCAGCCTCTCAAATTATGAGGGAGCTGGATTTTCATTTTTTAACGATTGACTAGATTTACGGAATAGTATGATGAGACCTATTGATAAAATAGCCAGCACGCTAGATAATACATAGACCTTGTCCGGTTGAACTGTGAAAATCCATGTAAACAATAGTGGACCAATAATGCGGCCCATATTATCCATAGAATACGTCATGCCAGCTGCAGTGCCGTACATGCCACCAGATTCTTTAGTTGTAAGAGACACTAATACCGTTCTGGCAAGAGCATTGCCTGCTGTAAAGACGCTTAAAGCAAAGCCTGCCCACAATAAGCTACCTGTAAAGAGCAACAACACTAATCCAATCGCTGTCACAACTTGTGCACCTATAATCCACTTCGTTTCTTGGCCATTTTTCACACGACGGACGACACCGCCTTGGACAATAGCATCTACTAAACCACTCGCCATAAATAAATAACCAAGTTGAAGCGGTGTTATGGAAATTTTATTGATTTGAAATAATTGAAATGTGGCTTCTAATCCAGCTAATAAAAAAGTCACCATAAATGAAAACAAGAACAAATAACGAATACGGTATTGCCAAAGTGCTTTAGCACCTTTTGGAACAATTGCACGCTTTCGTGCATCAACTCTAGACTCTGGTTCTTTTAAAATAACACTAGCATATACCACTAACAGAAGAGTCAATATGGCCGAAGCGATAAAAGGAAGTTGCAACGTAATGGTACCAAGTAGTCCCCCAATTGCTGGGCCGAAGATAAAACCAAGACCAATTGACATGCCCAGTAAGCCCATATATTTATTGCGTTCTTCTTCAGTAGTCATGTCTGCTACAAATCCAGTAACAGCAGTGTACAATGCGCCAGAGAAAATCCCGCCAACTATTCGAGATGCATATAACATAGGAAGTACTTCAATAAAAATAGCGAAAAGAACAAAACTCATACTGAAACCTAGCAACCCAATGAGTATTAACCTTTTTCTGCCTGTTCGATCAGATAATGCACCCCATAGTGGTGCGGTAAAGAAGGAAGCTAATGCATATATTGTTAATAAACCGCCAACATGAACTTCGCTATATCCTTGATCCAAGATTACCTCTGGTAAAATAGGAATAATAATTCCAAAACCCAAATAAACAAAAAATTGCACCGACATTAATAACAAAATGGCTTTCTTCATATAAAAAGAACCCGCTTTCTAAACTCAATACATATTGTACATTTTACTCGGTATTAAGTTTTCAAACAACAAGAAATAACTTTTTTAAAAAATCTACTTATAAATTTAAGTATTTTTAATATAGTGTTTGTCTTCTTGGAAACAAGAACCTTTTTTGACAAGTCCATGTATACAATATTACTTAATTGGTTAAACCATATGATGTATGTATAAGTTGTTAAAGGAAAATATGTGAAGTGAAACTCCTGTTAAGATTCATCGCCATCGTTTGGACGGTAAATCTCAAGTATAAAAAACCCCAAACTCATGAAATAAGTTTGGGGAAGCATCCTTTAGAGATGTCTAGGTTCCGAAATTTCATGAAGAGCGTGAGAAGCATCATGTGCCGTTTGGCTTGGAACTGCTAAATCGGCAAGAGCTAGAAAGCCAACAAGTGAATCATTTTTAATCACTGGTAGTCTTCGAATACGGTGTTGAGCCATAATCTCAGCGGCGTCTTCAGATGAAGCTTCCGGACCAACCGAGATTACTTCGTGAGACATAATATCTTTTACAACTCGAGGGCCATTTTCAGCTACCGCTCTAATTACGATATCTCGATCCGTAATCATGCCAATTACCCGTGATCCTTCTACTACGGGCATACATCCAATATCCAATGCACGCATGCTCTGAGCGATTTCAGATAGTAAATCAGTGGGTGTACATGTCACGATATCACGTGACATAATGTCTTTTATTTTCACGCTAACTTAACGCCTCCTTTAATAATAAGTAGTATGGTTTATAATTGTTAGAAATATGTAACATAAATGAAAGAATTAAAAGTGGTAAAACGTGGTATGATAAATCTATAATATTTTACCGATTTACTTGAAACTTTTAGTGAATAAGTACGTTCTATAAACTAGAGGAAAGATAGAGGTGGATTGTATGACGAAAGAAGTTGATTTAAGAAAAACTGTTTCTAATTTATCCAAGTTGGGTGTAACCGTTACGCTAACAAAATCTCGTCTGGAAATGTTAAAAGCACTTGCACTACCTGGTCAAACCCCACAATCCCAAGGCTAGAACCACAATATTACCGGAATAATGGATAGTCGGATCAAAACAATAAAAAGAAGCTAATCACCAATTCATATAGGTGATTAGCTTCTTCATTTAAATAAACTTTCAGGTTGCCTGATTAATCATCAGTAGATCCAAACATATACGTGCGATGATGGTATTTCATGCTGAAGATTAAACCAAGTGCTAGCATATTTCCCATTAAGGAACTTCCTCCATAACTAATAAATGGGAGAGGAATACCTGTAATCGGTAACAGTTGGATGGTCATACCAATGTTTTGGAATACATGGAACGAAATCATGGCTATGATACCAGTACATACATAGGTACTAAAGGAATCTTTTAACTGTAATGTAATTTTGGTTATATGGTATATGAGTAAGAAAAATAAACTAACGACAATACTAGCCCCTATAAATCCATATTCTTCTCCAATAACAGTGAAAATAAAGTCAGTATGGTTTTCAGGCACGTATACTTCTCGGCCTTGATATCCTTTACCAGTGATTTCACCAGATCCAATCGCTGTCATGGCATTTATTAAATTGTAACCTTCTGAAGTGGCGTAGGATTCAGGGTCGAGCCAAGAATAGATACGTCCATTTTGATACGGGTCGAAACCTAACTTTAGTAACGTATCTTGCATATAAACGGCCATCCATAGCAAGGCCCCTCCCAATGCAGCGGTTCCTGCAAAGATTGGTAGGATTAGTTTCCATGTCACACCACCGACAATAATCATAGCCGCAGTGATGGCAAGAAATACTAGAGATGTCCCTAAATCTGGTTGTTGCATGATTAAAAGTAATGGAACGATTGCTGTCAAGATAATCTTTCCTAAAAGAAGGAGATCTGTTTTTATATTTTTAATAATAAATTTTTCATTATGTTTACTAATCATGTTTGCCATTGTTAGTATAAAAAATGTTTTCATAAACTCAGATGGTTGAATGCTGCCGAAAGGTAAATGAAACCAACTTTTCGCTCCACCACGTTTTTCAGCGATTTGTCCTTCACCACCAGGTGCTAAAACGAGTGCGATCAGGAGAACAATACCTAGAGCATAAAGAAGCCAAGACATTTTTTTGTATTGATCTGGCTCAAAAAACATGGTGAACCCTATAATAGCTACCCCTACAAAGTACCAGAATGCTTGGCGAGGGATAAAGTTTATGACATATTGACCAGAAGATTGGGCAGATGAAATAGCAAGTATGCTCACAATGAAAAGAAGTAATATTATAAAAGCCAGAGTCCAGTCGAAACGGTCGGAGAACCCTTTATTATTTTGCATAAGTAGTCACCTAAATTCTATTTTAAAGTTAACTAATTGATTATACCGTAAAAAGCTCGTAAATGCTTGTACGTTTTAGTAGTGACGATGAATAAGCTCAAATGTTTCATTCTTTATAAAGAGGGATTATAATGGAGTAGGGAAACGGAGTGATAATAATGGTGAAAAAGGTACGTGATACTGAAGATTTTCTTCACCACATTTATATACATATGAATGAAACAAATCATTTCGTGATTTTTAGCGGTTTAACGATGCATGAATTTGTTCAATGTATGAAACCATTGCACCACTTAGTATTACTTAAGCATAATTATGAAAACTGTTCTTTTAACATACACACTCAATTAGAATTTGTCATGAATGAAGATATACCCACATTTACAAAAGAGTTCATGGATAAACCGACCGACTTGAGGTGGATTGACTTCAAAGATGAACGTAAATTAAACTTATTAACACCCCAAGAACAAGCAGAATTATTATATATTGGTCATAAAAAAGAACCAGTTCATTCAGCTTTTAATAAGCATCTTCAAAATCAATTTGCCTACTTTTCTAATGAAGATGGAAACATGACGAAAATATACTTCCGTGAAATGAACGAATCACTTGAGCTTGTTGTTAATATCTTAAATCAAGTTCTTCGTGATAAAGAAAGAGGAAATAGTTTTTGGCGTCGTAAACAAAAAGAACGATATCCAGAACTAACCATGGATCAACTCATTTCTCGCAAAACTTTGCTAAAAGAAGGTGTTCTTCTTTCACTATTTAAAGTTGAAAAGTCCAAAACTGCATACGATTTAGAATTTCGCTTTTTACCGGAATCGATATACCCAGATGAAATATGGGATGAATTATCTACAATTATGAAACAAGAAGCAGATGAAACACTCCGATTTTAAAACAATCCCTTGCCGTGGTTCTGCAAAGGATTGTTTTTTTAATTTAGTTTCATAGGAAAAGAAAGTTAATGATAAAATAGAATAACAAATAGGTGGAGGTTATTAAATGAAAAAAAGAATTGGATTATTATACGGTGGTAAATCTGCAGAACATGAAGTGTCTTTATCAACAGCTCGTGCAGTGACACAAGCGCTAAATTTTGATGAATATGATGTGTACCCAATTTATATTACACAAGAGGGAGAATGGCGAAAGGGTGTGCAATTGTTGGCGCCAGTTGAAACGATTGAACAATTACAATTCAGTAATCCTTCAAATCAAAATTTACCAAATAATATTTCAAGCTTTCTATCAACATCTGATCAAGAAACTGAGGAAAACTCAATAGATGTTATTTTCCCGCTACTGCATGGACCAAACGGCGAAGATGGAACAGTACAAGGATTGCTTGAAGTCTTAAACATCCCATACATCGGGAATGGTGTGCTAGCTTCTTCAGCAGGAATGGATAAAGTGGTGATGAAACAGCTTTTTGCCATAGCTGGATTGAAACAAGTGCCCTTCGTATATTTCATTCGCAAAGAATGGCAACAAGACCAGAAATACTGGCTAGGAAAGATTGAAGCAGACCTTCTTTGGCCTGTATTTGTTAAACCCGCAAACCTGGGTTCAAGTGTAGGTATTAGTAAAGCATCTAACAGTAAAGAATTGATTGAAGCGATCGAGTTTGCGTTAAAATATGACCGAAAAATTATTGTTGAACAAGGCATTAAAGCACGAGAAATTGAAATGGGTGTACTCGGTAATGATACCCCGAAATGTTCAGTGCCAGGTGAAATCAAGCCGTTAAAAGAATTTTATGATTACCAAGCAAAATATATAGATGGAAGCACTGCGATGATTATCCCAGCGGAAGTTTCACAAGAAGTGGAAGCTGAATTAATAGATAATGCAATAAAAGCATTTAAAGTGTTGGATTGTTCAGGACTTGTTCGAGCAGACTTCTTTGTAACGGATGGAGATGAAGTTGTTATTAATGAAGTCAATACTCTACCTGGTTTTACTCCAACTAGCATGTTTCCATTGTTGTGGCAGCATACGGGTATTAAATATTCGGATTTAATAGATCAGCTTATCGAATTAGCTATAGAACGTCATGCAGAAAAACAACAACTAAATTATACAATGGATTGAGTGTGAAGATTTATGAAAAAACCATTAAGTAAAATCGCACAATGGCTACACATAGATTCAGTAGAAATATCAAATATACTGGTAAGTGGTGTCTCTATAAATACAAGAACCATTCAACCTGGAGATTTATTTATCCCTTTTAAAGGAGAAAAAGTGAATGGCCACAAATATGTCGCACAAGCTTTTGAAAAAGGTGCTGCAGCAGCTCTTTGGCAAAAAGATGAACCTAATCCTCCACTAAATGTTCCACTACTTTTTGTTGAAGACAGTGAAAAAGCATTGCAACAAATGGCTCGTGCGTATAGAAAAGAACATCAAGCAACGTTCATTGGAATTACAGGCTCTAATGGTAAGACTTCAACGAAAGATTTGGTAGCGGGAGTTCTTTCTCCTTATTTCCGTGTTCAGAAAACAATTGGTAACTTTAATAATAACCTGGGTTTGCCCATTACTATTTTGTCTTTAGATGAAGACACAGAATTTGCCGTACTTGAAATGGGAATGAGTGGCTATGGAGAAATAGAATTTTTATCTACTTTGGCAAAACCTCACTACGTTGTGATTACAAATATCGGGGAAGCACATATGCAAGATTTAGGGTCACGAGAAGGGATTGCCAAGGCAAAGTTAGAAATTGTTGTGGGATTAAATAGTGAAGGTTATTTATTATTTGATGGAGATGAACCATTACTACATCCATTAATTAAACAACTGAGTCCTGCTATTAAAACGATTGCATTTGGTACTAATTTTTCAAATGATGTTTATGTACATTCTATTGAAGCGACTGAAAATGGTAGTGAATTTGATGTAAATGGCTTTATACAAGACCATTTTATGATTCCTGTTTTAGGCAAGCATCAAGTTAAAAATGCATTAGTTGCGATATTAATTGCACAAAAAGCTGGCCTGACAAATAACCAAATTCAAGATTCTTTAAAAAACGTGTCACTTACCGATATGCGAATGCAAGTCATCCCAGCGAAAAATGGGTCGATATATATTAACGATGCTTATAACGCTGCACCTACATCAATGAAGGCTGCAATTGATTTTATTTGTGAAACAACTATTCGACCAGAAAAATGGCTTGTACTAGGAGATATGTTAGAACTAGGAGATGAAGAAAAAGCTTATCATGAAGGATTGGCTGAATACATTTCTCCAAAGGACATCACGGGAGTCTGTTTGTATGGACCGCGAATGAAATGGTTATATATAAAGCTACAACATGTATTTGCTAATACACATGTAATTTGGTCAGAACAAGACTACGAATCGATACGTAATACATTAAATACTTATGTTACTTCAAACTCCATCGTATTAGTAAAAGGTTCACGTGGGATGGAATTAGAGAATCTTATTGAATGAGTTATGGGGAAATCCTGAATAAGATAATTAAGAGGTAATTTTTTAAAGCTATTTGAAAATTCCTTAAAATTATACTTTTAACAAGTAACTTGTTGAAGATTCGATAAAATATAGAAAGGTTTCCATCCTTACAACTACTAATGGAGGTGTAATCGTGAAAACAGGTATTTTATGTATTCATGGATTCACTGGAGGTCCGTATGAAATTGAACCTTTTGTGCAATATATAAAGGAGAAAACGGATTGGATTGTTAGAGTACCCACATTACCTGGACATGGGCCAAGGTTATCTTTAACTGAATTTACAGCAGAAAACTGGATGATGGAACCTGAGCAAGCCTTAAGGTTATTACAAAAACAAGTTGATCGAGTAGTAATTGTCGGTTTTTCAATGGGTGGGCTAATTGCACTGTATTTGTCGCTACGTTATAAAATTAATCGCTTAGTTTTGCTTAGTACGGCTGTAAAGTATATTAGTGCTGTACAACTGTTAGAAGATGTAAAAGGTATTATGGCCGATGCAGTAAATGGGAAAATCTCAACCAACACGTTTTATCATTTGTATGAATACAAATTAACAAACACTCCACTGCGAGCCACTATCGAATTTTTACGTATCGTCAAAATGGTGTGGAGCCATACTACAATTCCATTAAAGTTCCTGTGTGTATCGTGCAAGGTCAAAAAGATGGCATAGTGCCTTTTGCCGCTGCTCAGTATTTGTATGATTCTCTAGGTTCAGACGAAAAACATTTGATTGTATCTCCAATTGGCAAGCATCACATTTGTTATAGCGAAGATTTCGACGAGTGGTATGTTGAAGTGTTAAAATTTTTACAAATTAGCGAATAAAACTAATTATTATGACTGTAGCTGAATAATTGCATATCATCTTCAAACATGTTAAATTATTAAAAGCAATGGATACATTTTGTGTAAAGACTCTTCGTATCAGGAAGAGGTCTTTTTTTTGAACATAACGGTTTGTTCAATTTTTTAGGGTAGGATGTTTAGTTTCAAACATCAAAGCTGTGAACTTTATTAATAGCCCTGTTCAATGAACGTTAAATGGGCGACCTACAAGTCACAAGAGACAGCGTGATACATTACGCTTTGAAACATGCTCCCAAATGACCGAACCGCTCGGCAAACACCGGGCTTTCCTTTAAATATTAGTCGACTCTGATAACACAGAGAATTTTAAGTAACGGGAACGTTCCTCGTATAGGCTCGAATTTGCCGCAACTTCAATATGAAAGTGTAACCATTTGTCAAATGAAAGAAAAAGGAGATTAAATTTTGACAAATTTTACAGAACTAAATATCAGCGAATCAACATTAAAAGCAGTTAAACGTATGGGGTTTGAAGAAGCAACACCAATCCAAGAAGGTACAATTAAATTCGGACTTGAAGGCCGAGATATCATCGGGCAAGCTCAAACAGGAACTGGTAAAACAGCTGCGTTTGGTATTCCTTTGATTGAAAAAATTGACCCGAAAAACTCAAATATTCAAGGTCTAATTATTGCGCCAACTCGCGAATTAGCAATTCAAGTTTCAGAAGAAATTTACAAATTGGGTCAAGATAAGCGTGTGAAAATTCTATCTGTTTATGGTGGACAAGAAATTGGACGTCAAATCCGAGCTTTGAAAAATAATCCACATGTAATTGTTGGGACACCTGGTCGCCTTTTAGATCATATTAACCGTCGCACACTAAAACTTGATAACGTTCAAACGCTTATACTAGACGAAGCAGATGAAATGTTAAATATGGGATTCATCGAAGATATCACTAAAATTTTGGAAAGTGTTCCTGAAGGTCGTCAAACACTATTATTTTCAGCAACAATGCCAACAGCAATTCGTAAAATTGCAGAGAAGTTCATGAAAAACCCAGAGGTTGTTAAAATTCAGTCAAAAGAAATGACAGTAGAAAATATTGAGCAATTTTACGTTAAATCACAAGAACGTGAAAAATTTGATATTCTAACTCGCGTTCTTAACGTTCATCAACCTGAACTTGCAATCATTTTTGGACGAACTAAACGCCGTGTAGATGAATTGTCACATGCACTTAGCATCCGTGGCTATATCGCTGAAGGTATTCATGGTGATTTAAGTCAATCAAAACGTATGTCCGTGTTGAAACAATTTAAAGAAAACAAAATTGACATCCTAGTTGCAACAGATGTTGCGGCACGTGGACTTGATATTACAGGCGTAACACATGTTTATAACTATGATATTCCACAAGATCCTGAAAGCTATGTACACCGTATTGGACGTACAGGCCGTGCAGGTAAGAGTGGTGTGGCAGTAACTTTTGTTACTCCTCGTGAAATGGGATATTTACGAATTGTTGAAGATACAACTAAAAAACGTATGTCTCCACTTCGTCCTCCTACTTCTGATGAGGCTCTAATTGGTCAACAACGTTTAGCTGTTGAGACACTTGGAGAAATGGTAGATAAAAACAATATTGGTGATTACCGCGTATTTGCAACGGAATTACTTGAAAAATATGAAGCGATTGATGTTGTCGCTGCTGCATTAAAATCAATTACACGTGAACCAAATGATACGCCAATATCTATTTCTGAAGAACGCCCATTACCATCTCGTAAAGAGGGTGGCGGTAGAAGTGGTGGCGGTGGCGGCTATAAAGGAAACAATCGTAGTAGTGGTGGAGGACGCCCTTCATCTTCTGCTGGTCGTAGTGGAGACCGAAGCGGTGCTCGTCGTACTAGCAGCACTCGTGAAGGTGGATCATCTTCTCGTGAAGGTTCTTCAAGCCGCGGTGGACGTCCACGTACATCTACTCGTCGCGAAAGCTAATAAATATCAAAAATATCACAGTCCTTGGACTGTGATATTTTTTTTTAGACTAATTTTCCTGTAAGGTTATACTAAAGGAGAAGGAAGGTGTTCAAATGAGAAAAGAACCGATTAATCAGATCTCACCGAAAGGCTTAAAAGTATGGCGTTTGTATGGTGTAATGCAATCAGCAATTGTATTATTACTGATGATTGTTGCAGGCGTTCTTAGTTGGTGGTTAGAAGGTCCTTGGTGGATTGTAATTATTTTAATATTGTTTCAGCTATTATATACATATTTATTTGTTTACTTATTCCCGAAATTGCGTTGGTTGCGATGGCGTTATGAAGTGCGTGAACAAGAGATTGAACTTCAACACGGGATTTTCATCGTTAAAAGAACCCTTGTACCAATGGTTCGAGTACAACATGTAGACACACAACAAGGCCCAATTTTGAGGAAATATGATTTAGCATCTATTACTATTTCAACTGCTGCAACAAATCATACGATTCCAGCACTTATCACAGGTGAAGCCGATGAGTTAAGAAGTCGTATATCGACACTTGCAAGGGTGGCAGAAGATGATGTCTAAAGAACGCTACCAACTTCACCCGATTGCTGCGGTAGTTAATTTTATCAAAGGTTTAAAAGATCTAATATTTCCTTTTATTATCATTTTTGTAGCGAATGGATTTCAAGGTGGATCTGCTTCTCCTGGTCATTGGACCAGTTACATACCCTATATAATTGGAACTGTAATTTTGGCCTTCGTTTTAATAAGTGGAATTATTAAGTGGAAACGTTTTGTTTATTGGTTTAATGAAGATGAACTATGTATAGAATACGGTTTATTTGTTAAAAAGAAGAGATATATTCCTTTTGAACGAATTCAAAGTTTGAATTATACAGAAGGTTTGTTACACCGCCCTTTTAAACTTGTGAAAATAACCATTGAAACAGCTGGTTCAGGTGCATCAACAGAAGCAGAAGCAGAATTGATAGCTATAACGAGAGACGCTGCTAAGCAAATTGAAACCGAAATAGCCAGTGCTCAAAAACGAAAATCACTCAAAACTTCAGACATAGCAGCTATTGATGAGCACACGGTTGAAGAACAGATTAAAAGTATCCCGATTTTTAGGATGACTATGAAAGATTTACTCATACTTGCGACTACTTCAGGTGGAATAGGAGTCGTGTTATCCGGACTTGTTGTCTTTTTGACGCAGTTTTCCGAACTAATCCCATACGAGCAAATCTATGATGAAGTAGTCGTATTTTTGAAGTTTGGATTTTTCTTGGTTGTAATTACTATTTTTGCGTTTGTACTAGTTGGTTGGATTATATCGGTCATTTTGACTACACTAAATTATTACCAATTTACGATCGTTCAAGAAGAAGACCAAATTGTTTTGACTCGAGGGTTACTTGAGAAGAAAAAAGTGACAATACCCATAAGTCGTGTTCAAGGTATTCGTATCATTGAGAGCCCATTTCGACAAATGTTTGGCTATTGTACAGTAATAGTTGAAAGTGCTGGAGGGTCAATGGAAGATCAAGATAAAAAAATTCGTTTGTTTCCACTTATAAAGAAAAAGAAAATAAAAGAACCACTCAATAAGTTGTTTTCTGATTTCGATTTTGAACCCAAATGGACTACTGCACCAAAGAACGCAAAGCCATTTTATTATCGTCTTGATTTTCTGTGGGTGATTCCAGTTATGGTTGGTGTTAGTTATTTCTACTATCCATACGGTTTGTTATCCATGCTATTAATCCCAATTATTCTTTTGCTTGGTTTGTGGCAACATGGTGCGGCAGGGCTTGCCTTAACACGAAATCAATTGTCGATTCGATACAGGGGTATTAATAAATACACATTTTTCATTGAAAAAAAGCGGATGCAATCACTTGAAATGAAACAAAGCCCTTTCCAAAAAAGAAAAGCTCTAGCATCTATTGAAACTACAATAAAATCGGGAATACTTGGGGCAACGGTAAAAGTTGAACACTTAAAAGAAGAAGATATCGAAGCCGTAATGACTTGGTATGAACCTATTAAAATAACAACAGAAAAAGGACACCCTGAGTAAAGGGTGTCCAAAGTTTTATCTTTTACTAATTAAACCTTAAGCCTTCCTAAGTTTGGGTTTAAAATAAACCAATCCAAATAAGAAACCGACGATTAACCCTGTTAAATGGGCAGTAATATTAATATTAGGAGATAAGAATGTCATTACTATACTAATAATAATGATGGGTATAATAATCTGGCGTAGTTGAGGCAGTGCATTTTTTGTATAATACACAATTGCACCAAAAGCACCTAAAATTCCGTATATAGCTCCACTTGCCCCAACGTGTACATAGTTAGCGTCTTGTAACAGGTAAGTTGCCACAATACCAATTAAACCGGAAAGAAAATAAATTGTAAGAAAACGGACTTTTCCTGCAAGTTTTTCAAGTTCTGGTCCAAATAAAAATAACGAAAACATATTAAACAATAAATGAACTAAACCAGCATGTAAAAACATTGGTGTAATCAAACGCCACCACTGACCATCACCTAATAAATAATTTGATCCCGCCCCAAGATTAAAAATAAGACTTCCAACGAAAGGAACCATGGAGACGAGAAAAATAATAACGTTGATTGCTATTATTGTGGAAACGACTGGATAAAACTTAGTGTATTGTGAAAAATTTTCTGTACGACTAAACATGAGTTCACCTCTAATTTGTATGAAGTTATTATACCGTAAATAAGTAGTTGTTTAAAAGGAGAGTCTTTCATGATTCAGGGAATCGGATTAGATGTGATAGAAATTGAAAGAATAATGCTAGCCCATAAGCGTACCTCAAAATTTAAAGAACGTATTTTAACGACTCGTGAAATGAAGAAGTATGAGATGCTCAAAGAGGCAAGACAACTCGAATTTTTAGCTGGACGATTTGCTGCCAAAGAAGCGTTTGCTAAAGCACTAGGAACGGGAATTGGTAAAGAATGTAGTTTTAAAGATATTGAAGTTTTGCCAAACGAACTTGGGAAACCTATTCTATATTTTAAGGGCCAAGCAGTAAATGGTCATGTAAGCATCACACATACAAAACAAATTGCATCAGCCCAAGTAATATTGGTTGAATAATCTTTGTCCCTCTTTCATAAGATGTTTTAACGGACCGATATGAGAAGGGGTGGATCAATTGCGTAACCGTGTATATGCAGGATTAATTTTAGTGGTGATGCTTTTATTGACAGGTTGTGGCGCAGAGTCGAAAGAAGATGTGTTAAAGGATTTGAGTAGTAAGTGGGTTGAAACAAAAGGTTATGAGTTAGATGCGAAGATGAAAATTAGTACTGGATCAGAGCCTCGGCTTTACGAAGTAACCGTGTGGCACACAAAACCAGATTTTTACCGTGTTAAAGTTAGTCAAGAAGGAGAAGATGTATCACAGACCATAGTACGAAATAAAGAGGGTGTATTTGTTATTACACCAACACTAGGGAAGACTTATAAATTCCAAAGTGACTGGCCAGAAAAAAATAGTCAAGCCTATTTAATTGGATCTCTGGCACAAGATATTGAAGCAGATAAAGATTCAGTTATGACTGAAAATAAAGAGTCGTATATTTTCGAAACCAAAACAAGAAATAGTCATCAAAAAATGTTGCCGACTCAACAGATCCATATTAGTAAGAAAACGTTACTTCCAATTAAAGTCGTTATTTTAAATGACCAAAAAGAAGAGCAAATTTTGATCTCTTTTGATAAGATTACTTTAGGAACTTCAAGAAATGCAGCCGATTATAAAGCTGATATACCGTCTAATGAAACTAATGAAAACGAAACAGCAGCCACAGATGAAAAGTTAGCAGTTTTTCAAACACATTATCCTGATCTACAATGGGAAGGTGTAAATAAGATTGAAGAAAAAGTGATCAAAGATGACACGCAAGAACGTGTAATTTTAACATATGGTGGAAACAAAGAGTTTACTATCATACAGTCACCGATCACAAAAAACCCTGCAGATTTAGTTCCGGTATTTGCAGCTGGTGATCCTGCAGATTTAGGATTTGCAATTGGTGCAATTACAGATCAATCAATTAGTTGGGAACAAAACGGTGTGGAATTCTTCTTAGCAACCAAAACTATGTCACGTGATGAAATGATATCAGTAGCTTCATCAATGCAAGCAAGCGATATGAAATAAGTAGCCAAAACTAATTTTCGTACTTTAAATGAGGAATGTATATGCAGCCAAATAATTTTTATCGACCAACATTTGCACAAGTTGATTTGAATTCGATTAAAGTGAACATACTAAATCTGAAGAAACATATCAGTAGTTTCGTTGACGTGATTGCAGTAGTCAAAGCAAATGCTTATGGGCATGGTGACCTTGAAGTATCAAAGGCCGCACTAGAAACTGGGGTAAGGATGCTAGCTGTTGCTACACCGGACGAGGCGATTCGATTGCGTACCAATGGAATTGAATCCCCTATCTTGGTGCTTGGATATTCCCCCCCTTCTTTTGCTGTTGTGGCAAGCGAAAACGATATTACGTTAACCGTATTTCAAGAAGAGTGGTTTCTTCATATTCAACCCTTACCAAGAAACCTAAATGTCCATATCAAAATTGATACAGGCATGGGTAGGTTAGGCGTTATAACGGAATTACAATTAAAAACTCTCATTCAAACCATTAGTAAAAGATCAGATGTAAAGATTGATGGTGTCTTTACCCATTTTGCCACGGCTGATGAAGAAGACGTTATTCAGTTCACAAGTCAACTGGATAAGTTCAAACGGATGTTGCAACTTTTTCCTGAGAGACCTAGGTGCATACATACTGCGAATAGTGCAGCTGCTCTGATACATGCGGAATCTTTATTTGATGCAGTTCGGTTTGGTATTTCTATGTATGGATTATCACCATCAGCATTTGTAAGTAGAGAACTTCCTTTCCAACTAATGCAAGCTATGACTTTGCATACAGAAGTTGTTCACATTAAAAATGTATTGGCTGGATCAACCATTAGTTATGGAGCTACTTATACGGTTAGTAAAGATGAATGGATAGCTACCCTTCCGATAGGATATGCGGACGGTATGCTAAGAGGACTAGCTGGGCAAGAAGTGTTAATTCAAGGAAAGAGAATGCCGATTATCGGCAGAATATGTATGGATCAATGCATGATACGTTTAGATAGACCAGTTAACATTGGGGAACCAGTTATATTAATTGGAAGACAGGGAAACGAAGAAATTACTATTGAAGATTGGGCACAAAAATTACACACAATTTCGTATGAAGTCCCTTGTATACTTACACAGCGAGTACCAAGGAAATACACACACACTCTAGTATTCGACATAAACCGACCAAACTAATAATATTGTCAGATATTTTCCTTCTTTGTCTTCTCAATGCATGTTTTGCGTGTTAAGATAGAAAAGTATCGAAAAGAGGGACGGGTTTGTCGGAGGTGTTTACTGTGAATGAAAAGAGAGAAACAAAGGAAGTTATAGTGAAACTTCCAAAACAATTTGTGAGCGATCTTAATAGACAGAAAGAGCAACAACTGGCAACGTCAGAAAAGTTTGTTTATAATTCGACAAAAAAAATGATTAAACATCTTCAACCAAATCTTATACGAGAAGCTATGATGAAAGGCTACGTAGAGATGTCGCACATTAACTTATCCATTGCAAGTGAATGTTTGCACTTGGAATACGAAGCGGAGCATACTGTGGAGCGTCTCGTAAGCGGAGGATGAAAATTTGAACGTAAAACGCGGTGACGTTTTTTTTGCTGACTTATCACCAGTGGTCGGGTCCGAACAAGGTGGAACTCGACCCGTTTTGGTGATTCAAAACGATATCGGAAATCGTTTCAGCCCAACAGTCATCATTGCGGCTATCACGGCGCAAATTCAAAAAGCAAAACTACCAACTCATGTAGAAATCAATGGGAAAAAGTATGGATTTGAACGGGATTCCGTTATTTTGCTAGAACAATTGCGCACTATTGATAAATCGCGGCTGACGGATAAAATAACGCAGCTTGATGATGTTCTGATGGAAGAAGTAGATGAGGCGCTTGAAATAAGTCTTGGACTTCTTAAATTCTAATAATACATAATTAAAAAACTTCGTGCGGGCCTTTTCCGTACGAAGTTTTTTTGAAAAGTATATAAATTTAGCGTGCCACTGCTGAAAAAGCATTAGCTGAAGGTCCCGTAAGAACGCAGTGACGAGGAGACTGAAGCCATGCCCGCGAAAAGCGTCCACCGTAGCGAAAATAAACGGATTTCTATGGTTACTCTTGCTTAAAGGACCGGGCGTACTTTGCCCGGTTTTTCTTACAAGATAAGAAAGTATATGACTATAGAGTGCCAAGAACCCAGTGTTCATCGTTGATGTGACTCTCGTAATTCGATTAATAAGAAGTCGTGATTTACTTTTATAGAAATGGAAGTTTCCTCTCAGTCAAAGTGAATTTGTTCATCTAATTATAGAGTTTCCTAACTAAATAATTGAAAAAGAAGGTTTTCCAAGCTAACAACTAGAATAGGGACGTCTGTATCAGTAAGTATATGCATTTCTCATTGGAATATAATGGTTATTACTTGCTGGGTGAGCGGAAAGTAATGTTGAGTGAGCGGAAAACAGTTCTGAGTGAGCGGAAAGATGATCTGAGTGAGCGGAAATCTTATTTGAGTGAGCGAAAAGATCTA
>NZ_ALJG01000316.1 GCF_000286315.1 Paenisporosarcina sp. TG20
ATTTCTCCAGTCTGTTAATGTGTGTGTCGTAACTCTCATTATACAGGATTTGGGGAGGTGCTCTATTTTCTTGCTATTTTACCCTTAGAGCCGCAATGGCTCAGAATTATGAAATTGATTCAGATTAATACTATTTAAATCGATTTAATTTTTTAATTAGTACGGACCCTCTATAATAGCCAAAACTTAACCAAAAGATTTTTGCAATGCTATATTTGGTACCTTTTGTATTTGTTAAAATAATTTTACTTGATTTTAGATAGGTTGAAATTTTTTTCAACTCTATATCCTTTGGCAGATAGGGTAAAAGCGAAATTGTATTAGCAAATTTATTAGCAAAAAAAGTCTGAATTCGAACATTTTCGTCTTGTTTTTGAAACTTATAAACAAAATAATTATCATAAAAAACTTGAAGTTGTCCCATAACAGCTGAAGCAGACATTACGTTCGTTATCGATCCCTCTCGCTCCAACCTATAATTTATTACTGGAATATTAATTAGATAAAAGCTTTTACAAAGACGAATATACCGCATAAAAAATTCACAATCCTCTGCTCCAATTAAATTGTATTTAAAACGCAGTTTATTTTTATCAATAATTGATTTGAGATATATATTTTTACCAGCACCCCAAAAAGTAGTTTTACTAATAACCATACTTTCTAACATCTCATCTTGGTTTAAAAGTTGACTTTTACCTTGAATGGGAAGATAATCAATTATTTCTTTTTCTGTAGGAAACTTTTTGATTAAGGGACAAATCAGCATGTCTATAACTTCATTTCCTTTTAGCGCCTGCATGATTTTCTCAAGCCCAAAATCTTTCATATAGTCATCACCATCTACAAATATAAGATATTTTCCTTCAGCAATATCTATACCGGCATTGCGTGCATCTGATAATCCGCCATTCTTTTTATGAATAACTTTTATACGATTATCCATTTCCTCATATTTCACACATATATCAGAGCAACTATCTGGTGATCCATCATTTACCAAAATCAACTCATAATCCTTGAATGACTGCTCCAAAATACTATCAATACATTGAGGTAGGTATTTTTCAATATTATAAATTGGAACTATAATGCTTAGAAAAGGCAATTTATGAACCTCCTGTTTTATTAGAATTGTAAGTAATAGATTTTAACGTAAATCTACGATTTAATGTAAAAAGCAACCAGGGAAATAAAAAGTAGGCAATAAAATTCCCGAAAATAATTTGAACATTAAATCCCATACTCATAGCAAAAAACAATCCTATGTAACCATATATATACTTAAACTCAATTTGCTTTTCATTTTGAGATTTAAAATCAAATCTTACCATTAACCACTGGGCTATTATTGTAAAAAATACTGGGAAAAGAGGTAAATAAGCATAACTGTTTCCTAACAAAGGAATAATATGCGAAACATTTCCAACTTCTAAATAGAGATTAAAGTATATGTTTGTACGATCAGTTTGATCAATGAAATTAGAAATAAAAGGTAAACTTCCTAAAAAATCATTCATTATTGTAGAGATGCCAATCTGACTACCAAAAAACTCTGTCATATCAAGAGATTGAGCCACTACACGGGGACCAGAAAAATATTCTTGAAATTGGCCGAATAAAACATTAAAAATATCTCTATAAGGATTTAATGAAGAATCTAAAGCCCAAGAAAACTTATATATGGAAATCGCTGCAAATACTATAACAGTCATCGAAATAAGAATTCCATAGAAAATTTTAGGTGTTTTTGGAAACAACTGAGCTATCACTAACATACATAAAATACTCGAAAAGACAATGCTCCAGCGTGAAGTAGAAATCAGCATACTTAAGTAAAAAAATACCACTAACCATGCTAAAAGTATTGCTATGCCTTTATTTTTTTTATCATAAATTCCTTTTATAAAAGATAAGCTTAATAGCAAGAAGACTAATCTTATCATGGGTATTATCAATAAAAGTAATCCTGAGTATTGAATATCCGAAAAATTATCAGTGTTACTTCCTATTGAAGATAAGCTATTTGGCATCAATGCATCCGGACTTAAAACTAAAACAATTGGTAGGGCAACCAGCATAAATAAAACTACGATGCTTTTGTTATTCAAAATATTTGCGGCTATACTATTTATTTTTGAATATGACTTTTGTTTTTTGCTATAATGTAAAACTGCAAATATAGTGATGAAGTAGACCACTAGAAGTTCTAGTAGCATCAATGCAATTGCTAAACTCATACTACTTTCGGAAGGATTTGGACCAAAACCTAGACCATTATATGAAGAAGAAAACACAATAGAGAATGGCGTAATAACGTATCTAATGAATATTATTATATTTGCAGTTATAAACACTACACCGTAATTGTAATTTATTTTTGCTAGTACTCCATAATAAATTAAGGTAAACAATAGATAACCTAATGGCAATAGCCATAGTAGTTTATACGTATCATTATCTATAGATAGCAAAGTATAAATTGTAATCCCTAGTGCTATTAAAAATATTGTACTAATAAGCTGTTTATTATGCTTATTTCTAAATGGTTGTTCACTATTTTTCACCACTAAACTCGCTCCTAAAGGCTATACATTTCAAACATTTTAATTTTAAATACGAATTTATTTATCAACTTTTTTGTAATTTACAAATTCCATATAAAAATCCGTTCTCTTTTCATCTAAAATAACTTTATCGAATTCTTTTGCTTTGCTAAAGCTTCTCTTAGCTTCAATAAGCATTGAACTCTTATCCATCTTCTTAAGTAAGTCACATATCTCATCTACTGAACCATTATTAAATATAAATTCTTTATTTAACAACTCAGGTATTCCTCCCGTTGAAGATCCTAACACAGGACAAGCTCTACTCATTGCTTCTATCAAAGCACGTGGCAAGCCTTCTTGCTTACTTGGTTGAATATAAATATTTATATTATCTAGATAATCAAAAACTTTCTTGTGTGACAAGGCACCTAAAAATATAACTTTGTCAGCTACATCGTACTCTTTCGCCATAGACTTTAAATAATTGTTGTCTCCCCCTCCTGCAAGATGATATTCGAAATTGTATCCTTGTTTATTTAATTCTGATATTGCTTTGATTACGAACTCTTGACCTTTATATCGTACATTTAAAGCTGCAGTGGTACCGATAATAATAGGTTGTTTCTTTTCCATAAGACTAATTTTTTCTAATCTTTTCTCTAAAGTGTCTTCTCTTAATTCTGGCAGTACTACATCTGAGCATCCGATTGATTTTCCTTTATTAGGATATCTTCTTTGTAAAAATTCTTCAGTAACATAAACAGCATATGGAGCATCTTTTAATGTTATTTTTGTTAAAAACCACATAAATGGAGCAATTACTTTACCTTTCAGACTATGATTCCAAAAAGCATCCCAAGGACAACCGACTACTTCAATTAAATATTTTTTATTTGATTTTTTCGCATACCTTACAGCCAATATTCCATATAAGCTCGGCATTCTTACTACAATACAATTTTCATTTTGCACAGATTGTTTTATTCTTTTATTTATGTTCATAATATTTAAGTAACTTTTTTTTGTATTTACTAGATCTAATTTCACGTTAGTAACTTCATTATTTTCATTTATAAATCTCTCATGTTCTTCCTTGGCAAAAAGTTCGTTTGCAAATACAGTGACCTCTCCAAACCAATTAAGATATCTTTGAAAAACTTCGTTATTCAATGAGCCACTTGTATAGTATTTCCCGCTTTTTTTTATAAATTTGTGACTATGAAAAAAAATCATTTTTGTTTCTCCTTTAAATTTAAACTTAACTCATAATGACTTTGTTCAATAATTTGTGTTTTTTTGGAAATCTAACCGAGTTCGTCTAGATTCTTATTCAGCTTAATGAAAATCTGTGTTTTTTCAACACGGATTAGGAACGGCTGCTTGTGCAATTTCTGATATCACTCTAGGTGCTTCTCGGCGATCATCCTAGTTTCAAATGCATTAGAATATAGCCGATGTCATTCAAGTCTCGTTTTTTTCAACACGAATTTCCGGCTTAGTATCATAATTTAGCTACCTTTGAAGCATGTTGTACGGTTTACAGCGTTCTTGCTGACTTGTTATGATTGTGCTCTGGTTTCGTTTCAGTTGATGAACGATGTGTAAAAGGAATTTACTTCGAGCTAGTAATTCTTGAATACCATAAGTTCTCGGTTAACGATATGAGCATGATTCATTTGGAAATACTACTTTAGTTGATTTACGTTAACTACCATGCAGCCACTTGAGTTATTTTGTATTATAGCCGTTCGACTTACTATAATAATTTACGATTATTAGTATTTTAATTAAGTTTCTCGCCATTAAATACCACAAGACTATAAAAGCTTTTAAAATCGCTGAATTGCGATTATACTATTTACCCTAATTCTTTAGTGGTCAAAGCTGCTATCAAATTCAATTCTCACCCAGTAACTCTTTATAGATAACTTTATATTCTTCCAAAACATTTCCTAGTATATATGGGGTTAATTTCTTACATGCATTTATACCAAATTTTTCTCGTATGTCTTTATTTTCTAATAAATAATTAAATCTTTGAATTAACATATCATCATCATTATGGCTTACTACATATCCACTTTCCTGATCATTAACTAAATCTCTAAGTCCTCGTGTATCTGAGACAATACATGGTAATCCTTCTCTCATTGCTTCCATAATACTTTTCGGAAGACCCTCTCTATATGATAGTAGAGTAACCACATTAGTTATTTGTAATAATTTATCTATATCCTGTCTGTACCCTAAGAAATATATATCTTTCAAATCGTTGTCTTGTATATATTTTTCCAACTTTTTTTCTCCCGTGCCAGAACCCATTAATAGAAGTACGGCTTTCGAGTTTTCTGCTTTAATTTCCCGCCAATTTTCCAATAAGAAAATATGATTTTTATTTTCATTAAATTCAGCCACATACGAAATCACAATACTGTTTCCAGGTATCCCTATTTCTTTTAACAAAACTTTTTTCTCTTTCTTACTTAATTTTTTTTCACTTTCTTGTACCCCAACACCATGCACATAATGGACGGCACCTTCTCTGTAGTTCATTTTTAGAGCACGATTATAATCTTCCATGTTCATAGTGATTATATGAGATGTCCATTTCGCTGCTAGTTTTTCCAAAGTGAAATAAACAATCCAATTCTTTATAGGTGCCCCTTTAAAAAAGTGAAATCCATGAGCAGTATAAACCACGCCAAATTTTTGCTTTCTTGCTGCTAATCTAGTAATGAAAGCTGCAACAGGGGTATGTACATGAATAAATTTTATTGAGTTTTCTTTAAAATATTTAATTAGAATTCGATATGCCCTAATATTATTCAAACTCCATGGATTTCGATCAAAAGAAACATTAAAGCATTTAAATCCCATATCCTCTAATTTTCTTTTATCTTCAACATCATTTTTTGCTACACAAATAATTTCATATCCTTTATTTTCTAGATACTTCATATAAGGAACATGAAAGGCAATAAGATGTTTATAGACACTAGCTACAAATAATATTTTCATAATACGGCTTCAATTCACTTTCAATATTTTAGTTAAAACAAGAATCAATTCTTTGCGAAGAGCAGAATATTCTTTAATTTTAAAGTCAATTTTCTCTATATACTCTTTTTGATTTTCAACCATCATAAAAAATTTTTTTTCTAAAGAACTAGTATTCAAATCTTCTATAGGAATTTCATATTTCTCTAACCCTAGTTCTGTCATTATTCCTTTTCCTTTATTTCCACCATAAGATACCGCCAAAGAAGGCACCTTAGAAGAGAGAGAAAAAATCACCGAATGGAATCTAGTTCCCACTACAAAATTCATCTCTCCGTAGATTTTTTTCATTTGACTGGCGTTAAGAGATTTTTCCGAAATAACTTTGTATTCAAAATTTTTCATTTTTGAAACAATTTTTTTTATCGCTTCATTATCATCTTCATTTACACTAGGTCCCATAGTTTGAGCAATAAAAATAGGTGAGTAGCCTTTTTCGTGTAATTTTTTTGCAAATTCTATAAAAGCTTCGATATAATTTTCATAGGCTTGTATTGGGTTTAAATGCCCGTCAAAACGATAAGGTCTTACTGTAATACCTACATTTTTCCCGTTAAATTTAATTCCTTTTTCTTCAAGAAAACTTTTAGCATTAAATTGGTGATTATCTTCTAAGAAAAATCCTAAGTCAGGATAGAAAGGTATTTCTTTTCCCAATAATTTTTCAAGAGAATTTTTAGAGAATTTTTCTCTAACAGAAATAAATTCAACATTTTTTAAAACCTTTTTGATTATCCAAGTGGCAAATGGATTTTTAAATGGTCCAAATGAATTAGGCATGAAAATAACAGGTTTATTATGTTTTTTTGCTAGCATAGCGTAATATAAAAGATAGAACATAACATATGGATCTGTAGTTTTTCCATAACTATGGATAAATCCGCCACCTTTAAAAATAATTGCATCGTTTCTTTTAAATTGACTGTAACTATTAACAAAAGAATCAGTAAGAAACTTCAAAGCTATTTTATTTAATAGTCTATTTTTAGATAACAAGAGCAAACGCGGAATAAGGTCTTTAATAGCCTGTATTCCCCAATAAAGAAATTGGCTTTTAGAATAAAATTGGTTATTTTTCTCTTTTTCACCACGACCTGGATGATTCACTAGTGGGTCAATAAATTTGTGACCTCTTTGTTTCGTTTGATAAGACTGTAAATATTTTTCCTCTTCAGTCTCTCCACTATTAATTAATAGAAACTCTGCTTGCGAATCAATTTCTTTAAAAATATTAATTGTTTCCCAAATTAATGCTTGATCTCCTCTATTTAAATCCGTGTTTGTTGGAACAATAATATAATTCCCCATACTATCTCCTATTCTAGTCTTTATTTATTTTAGTTTTTTCTGACAGAGTAATACTTTCCTCAAAGCTCAAATTAGTATATTGAAAACTATTTATTTTACAGTCTTCATTTTTATAAACAATATTTCCAAACATTTTTCTAATAACAGAAAAGCTGTTTCCAAATACTCTAATTAAAAAACCTAGGAGATATGAGTTGTATATTCTTCTTTCATTATTAATCGCAATCTCATTAACCATTGCCAACGTATTAATATCCTCTGGATTTTTCACTAAAAACAACCCTGAATTTTCATTTTCAACTAAATACATTACTAAGTCAGATAAATGGCTAATGTAAATTAAACTTCGTTTATTATCTATTTTAGGAAATAAAGGTGCTTTTTTAGCTAACTTGCTTAATGCGCTATAATTACCAGGACAACCATATCCATAAATCATCGGAATTCGTAGTATGGAGACATGAAAATTATCAGATTGGAGAGTACTTATCTTTTGTTCCGCTTCCAACTTACTCTTCCCATAATAAGAAGTAGGCTTCTCTTTCGTTTCTTTAGAAATAATTGTATCTTCACCAATTCTTCCAATAAGACCATAAACAGCTATTGTACTTAAGAAAACAAATGATTTAACTCCTTCTGATTTTGCTTTTTCTGCCAATTCATATGTTAAATCTCTATTTATCTTATAATACAAAGATTCATTCTCTGCCTTTTCTTTTTGATGAACAATAGCAGCAACATGATAAATAGCATCATACATTGAGAAATTTTTTGTCTTCCACTCATCATTTCGAACAGATAGAAAATCGACTACCCAATCCATTTCAAGATCTATTAATCTCTTTTCAAACTGCCTGCCAGCATAACTATTTTCCCCAGTTACTAAAACGCGCATAGCTTAACACCTCTTACTTCCCCTCTTTAACCCCATCACTCTTCAAAACACTAAAAACAGTCCCAAAGAATATCTTAAAATCCAACCCCGGACTCCTTTTCTCCACATACTCTCCGTCAATCTTCGCCTTAACCTCAATTGCTAACTCATCTCTACCGCTAATCTGAGCAAGTCCTGTCAATCCAGGAAGCACATCATTCGCCTTATACTTATCCCGCTCCGCAATCAGATCATACTGATTCCAAAGAGCTGGCCTTGGACCAATGATGCTCATCTCACCTTTTACAATATTGATCAATTGCGGGAGTTCATCCAGACTCGTTTTACGCAAGAACTTGCCTACCGGTGTGATATAAGCATCCGGCTTATCCAGTAAATGCGTCGGCATATCATTCGGTGCATCAATTTTCATCGTTCTGAACTTCAATATATTAAACTCTTTCTTCCCTTTTCCAACCCTTCTTTGCTTGAAAAGAATTGGGCCTGGAGAATCCAGTTTGATGACTATACATAATAGAAGAAAAATAATGGATAAAGTTACGATTATGGCTAAAGACAATGTGAAATCGATTATTCTTTTCAGTACTAAGAACATCTCTTGTTCCCCTTTCATTTTTCAATATCTTGCACACTCTTTTAACTCTATAAGTTCAATGTAAGAATTATAAATACTGTTAAAGATATGGAGCAAAACAGCGTAGACGCCTGCGGGACCAGCGAAGTGCTGAACTAACTCGGGCATCTAGCCCGAGTTAGTTCAGCGCAAACCCGCGACAAGCTTAGCTGTTTTGCGGAATATCGATGAGAATAGTATATTTAGTTCTACTTATACACTAGAAACCAAAGACTTCTTACTCTCCATATTCCGTCGATTCGCCAACCCAATCAAAACATCCTTAACCTCTTGACTACTCATCTCACCCAACTTCTCCATCAACAAGATCAACTCTAACTCCGCAGCCGGATTCGCCCTCCCGACATAAATCTTCGGAAACACCATCTCGCTCTGAATTTCGTCCTCATTCAACAACTCTTCAAAAAGCTTCTCTCCTGGACGGATCCCCGTCTCTTTAATCGGAATATCCAACTCTGTATAACCCGACAACGGAATTAAATTGCGCGCAAGATCAACAATTTTGACCGGTTCGCCCATATCCAGCACGAACACTTCTCCGCCTTCTGCTAACGTCCCTGCTTGAATCACTAACCGAGAAGCCTCCGGAATCGTCATGAAGTATCGTGTCATCCGCAAATCCGTAATCGTCACCGGACCGCCTGTCGCAATTTGCTTTTTAAACAACGGAATAACACTGCCTCGTGAACCCAGTACATTACCGAAACGAACTGCAACAAATTTTGTATGACTACGCTTCGCCAAATTCTGCACAAGCATCTCCGCAAACCGTTTGGTTGCTCCCATTACGTTCGGTGGATTAACCGCTTTATCCGTTGATACCATCACAAAATTTCCGACACCACTCAAGTGAGCTGCATCTGCGACATTTTTCGTCCCAAAAATATTGTTTTTGACCGCTTCCATCGGATTGCCTTCCATTAACGGCACATGCTTATGTGCCGCTGCGTGATAAACAACATCCGGTTTATACATCTCCGTAAGATCAAGTATCCGTTTTCTGTCTTGGACATCCGCGATAATTGGAATGATTTCAGTATCAGGTGTTACGTTCTTTCTTAACTCCATATCGATCAAATAAATCGAATTTTCGCCATATCCGAGAAGCAATAACTGCTTCGGTCCAAACCGCATAATTTGTCTCGAGATTTCTGAACCCATTGAACCACCAGCACCCGTAACTAAAATCGTTTTGCCTGTTAACTGGTTAGCGATTTTGTTCATATCGAGCTGGACTTCATTACGCCCGAGAAGATCTTCAATTTTCACATCGTGCATATCCGTAACCGAAACTTTTCCCGTCATGATGTCTTCAATCATCGGAATCGTCTGCGTGTGTATGCCTGATTCTACGCAGCGTTTCATCAGCTCCGTACTTTCTTGTCGGCTCATCGAAGGAATCGCTACAATAATTCGCTCGATTTCATTGTCTTGAATAATTTCATCGATTGAATCTGTACTCGCGTTTGCTACACGGATGCCATGAATTTCATAGCCATGCTTGTTCTTGTCATCATCGACATACAAAACGGACAATAGGCCGTTTTCTGTATTATCCTATTACTGGCGTACCACCAAGGTGATTAATCAACACCTTTATTTGAAAGATTTTTTACTCTCCAAAATCCCCTCAAGAAACTCAACCAACTCTTCCCTCAACCCATCATCCTGCAACGCAAACTCCACAGTAGTCTTAACAAACCCAATCTTATCCCCAACATCATACCGCTTACCCTCAAAATCATAAGCAAACACCCGCTGAACTTGATTCAATCGCTCAATAGCATCAGTCAACTGAATCTCACCACCAGCACCCGCACCCTGTTTCTCAAGGAAATGGAAAATCTCAGGCGTCAAAATATAACGTCCCATAATCGCAAGATTAGAAGGAGCAGTCCCTAAAACAGGTTTTTCCACAAAACTATCTACCTTATACAATCTTCCATCTCTCTCAAGAGGAGCAATAATCCCATAACGATTCGTCTCATTATCAGGTACCTGTTGAACCCCAATAACCGAAGCACCAGTCTCATCATATTGATTCATCAATTGGCGCAGGCACGGAGTGTCTGCCTGAACAATATCATCCCCAAGAAGAACAGCAAAAGGCTCGTCGCCAATGAACTTCTTCGCACATAAAACAGCATGTCCAAGTCCTAGTGGTTCTTTTTGACGTATGAAATGAATTTCAACCTTCGAGCTTTCTCTCACTTTTTCCAACAACTCGAACTTTTCTTTTCGAATTAAGTTTTCTTCTAACTCAAAGGCATTATCAAAATGATCTTCAATCGCTCGTTTACCTTTACCCGTTACTATAATAATATCTTCAATACCTGATGCAATAGCTTCCTCTACAATATATTGAATAGTAGGTTTGTCCACTATCGGCAACATTTCCTTAGGCATCGCTTTAGTCGCCGGCAAGAAACGTGTACCCAGTCCAGCAGCAGGAATAATAGCTTTTCTTACCTTTTTCATATCATTTCCTCCCTCTAAATGAATCTCCCAAAAATAATCTCATGTCCCGAAAGGGACGTCATCTACTCAAGTAAGAATAAGAATAAATGGTCTTACTCAAATCAAAATCACCCAACAACATCAACCATCTGTTCACTACTAACCTCAACATTCCTCCGATTCGCAACCCCAACCAAAGTATCCTTCAACTCAACACCCGAAAGCCCCGGTATCTTCTCAAGCAAAAACATCAACTCATGCTTCGATATCGGCGTAGCCTTCCCAACATAAATCTTAGAAAAAACAACCTCACTCTGTCGCTCACTATCATTCATCAATTCCTCAAACAACTTCTCACCAGGACGTATCCCAGACTCTTTAATCTCAATCTCACCCTCAGCATAACCCGAAAGCCTTATCAAATTCTTCGCAAGATCAGAAATCTTGACAGGTTCCCCCATATCCAAAACAAAAACTTCCCCACCATTAGCCAAAGTCCCCGCCTGAATAACAAGCCGCGAGGCTTCCGGAATCGTCATAAAATACCTCGTCATTCTCATATCGGTTATCGTCACAGGCCCCCCTGCCGCAATCTGCTTCGTAAACAAAGGAACAACACTACCGCGTGATCCAAGCACATTACCAAAACGCACCGCAGCAAACTTCGTCTTACTATCCTTCGCCAAGTTCTGCACAATCATCTCCGCAAAACGCTTCGTAGCACCCATGACATTCGGTGGATTCACTGCTTTATCCGTCGATACCATCACAAAGTTACTGACCCCGAACGTATCCGCAGCCTCCGCAACATTCTTCGTACCAAAGATATTATTCTTCACAGCTTCCATCGGATTATATTCCATCAACGGCACATGCTTATGAGCCGCCGCATGATAAATTACATCAGGTCTATACTCTTCAATCAGATCAAAAATCCTCGCCCGATCTTGAACGTCCGCAATCACAGGCCGAAGGTCTGTAACTCCATCAAAGTTATTCCGAAGTTCCTGATCAATTAAATAAATCGAATTCTCACCATGTCCTAACAATATCAACTGCTTAGGACTAAATCTCATCACTTGCCTACATATCTCAGATCCTATCGAACCGCCTGCACCAGTAACTAAAATCGTTTTACCAGTAATATTCTCAGATATAACTTTCATATCGAGTTTTACCTCTTCACGACCTAGTAAATCCTCAATTTTCACATCGCGAATCTCTTTTACAGAAACTTTACCGCTCAGCAAGTCTTCAATTAGTGGAATCATTTGCGTTCTGACACCTGTATCAACCGCTATTTTAGCTATTCTCGTTGACTCTTGTTTTGATAATGAAGGAATCGCTAATATAATATGTTGAATGTCGAATTTTTTCACAAGTTCTGGAATATTTTTCATCTTCCCTCTTACACGCAGCCCATAAATCTCCAATCCTTGCATTTGGTGATTATCATCTACAAACAAAATGGGATCAAGTTCTGCATGTTCCGGATTATGACTAAGTTGTCTTGCTACCATACTGCCAGCTGCTCCAGCACCCACGATTAGCGTCTTTTTCTTTTGACTTGTATCGGTCTTCATCATGGTATCTCGAACTAAACGCCAAGATAATCTCGAACCACCGATTAGTAAAATATGAAGCATCCATGTGATTAATAGTGCTCGGACTATTACATCTCCACGAATAGCGTATTGAATCAATGCTACAAACAAAATCGATATAGTCACAGCTTTAAAAATACCAGTTAATTCTTTAATCGACGCGTATTCCCATACTTTGCGATACAACCCGTAATAACTAGCTAATATATGATGAGCTACTAATAAAGCAAGAGAGCTTGCAATTAAATAACGACTGGTTAATGGGTTCACTACTGGGTGCAATAAAAAGTATCCTAAAAAAATCGAAAAAAGAACGATACCCGAATCTACAAATACTAACATCGATACTCTTTTCCTAATTGTCATCCCACCACCCCTTACTATTTTCCTATGATATTTCTAGTAACTTAATTAAATTCATGCTAATGGTACTAACTAAAAAGCAAGCAGTCAACAGGAAACCTGTCGCATTTTGTCGAATCCTAAAATTTTAATGTATGTAACTAGTATTGTTATTAGTATTGCCACCATTTGGGTTTTTTAATCTCTTCAGGTTCTAATAATATCATCTCTTGGTTGGTTATAATACGAGCATTATTTTCCAATAAAATGTCAGCTGATTCTGACATCTTCAATTTATCTAAATACTCAAGCCCTTTATTAAACAACGATGGCCGTGTTGACATATTATGTACATCAGATCCATAGACTTGAACTAAGTTTGCTGCAACTAATTGCACAGCTGTTCGTTGGATCGTTTTGCCAAAATGTCCTACTAAACTACCTGCTGTGACTTGTGCCAAGGCTCCATGCTGGATGAGCTTCGCTAAACGACTCGGTTTTTCAACAATCGAGCGATTTCGTTCTGGGTGAGCAATGATAGGAATTTTGTTTTGATTTAATAATTGTTGAATGATTTGTATTGTAAATGTTGGAATTCCTTGTGACGGCAATTCTATTAGTACATACTTCGAGTTAGCGAGTCCAAGCGCTTCACCACTCATTATATCGCGTGTAGTTTGATCACTAACTCGGATTTCTTGCCCTGGGAAAATAGTAATTGGAATGCCTCGTTTTATACATTCATCATTTAATTCTTTTACTTGTATATTGATATCATTAAATGAAGTATGAAATTGAGGATGAAAGGCATGTGATGTAGCAATGATATTTGTTATCCCTTCGCTAACCGCCTGCTCCAAAAGTTCTATTGATTCCTCTCTCGTATTAGGACCATCGTCCACCCCTGCTAATATGTGACTGTGCATATCAATAATCATATAGTCCCTCTATCCTATGTATAAATTCAAAAAACTAAAGAGCAAAGGTGTCCCTTTACTCTTTAGACCCATAATATTGGTAGTAGTCTTGATTTTTCGATAATTCATAGTTGTTAATAACTACCCCTAAAATATGTGCTTTTGCTGTTAATAGTAATTCTTTGGCTTTAACGGCATTTTCTTTATTGGTTTCTTTTGAACTCACTACGAAAATCGTACCATCGCATTTATTGCTAAGAACTTGTGCATCCGTTACCGACAACGCAGGTGGTGCATCAAAAATGATCATGTCATAACGCTTTTTTAGATCTTCTATTAACATATCCATTGGAATAGATGTTAGTAGTTCAGCGGGATTTGGTGGAATCGGACCTGACGTAATGATGTGAAGCCCTTCAATACCGGTTTCTTTTACCGTTTCTTCAATTGAACTTTGACGTGTTAATAAATTTGATAGTCCTAATGTGTTTGTTACATGGAAAGTATAGTGAGCAGTTGGTTTTCTCATATCCGCATCGACTATTACCACGCTTTTACCTTCCTGTGCAAATAACACAGCTAAGTTAGAAGCTGTCGTCGATTTCCCTTCACCTGGTGAAGAAGAAGTTACTAACACGGTTTGTAACTCCCCTTTGGGCATGGAAAAATTAATATTAGTCCGTAAAGTACGATATTGCTCGGATACAAACGATTTTGGATTGGAGCGAGTGATGAGCTTGCGAGCCACTTGTTGTAATATTTTTTTCTTCGCCATAACTTACCTAACCTCGCTTCCTTCTTTGTGCAATTGTTTGACTTTCCGTGACCATTTCACTATCTGGTATCGAACTGATTAAACCAAGTATAGGGAATCCTAATGTATCTTCTACGTCTTGTTCTGTCTTAATTGTTGTATCTAAGTATTCTAATAAGAACGCAATCCCCACTCCTAGCATTAAACCAACTACTGCTGCTATTGCCATATTCAATGGTGGATTTGGGTTAACTGGTGAAGGGTTGTCCGGTAGTTGAGCTGCAGCTAGAATATTCACGTTGTCAGCATCCATTAACGTTTGAATTTCTTCTTGGAACACAGAAGCTACTGTATTCGCTATATCTACCGCTAGTTTCGGGTTTTCATCTTCGACAGTAATATTGACAACTTGAGAGTTTTGTTCACTGTTTACCGTAATTTGCCCTTCTAGTCCCTTGCCTGTTGTCGGTAAATCTAATTCTTGTACAACTTTATCTAGAATTGCAGCACTCTCAATAATTACATAATATGTGTTGATTAATTGCAAGTCAGTCCGAATAGCAGATTCACTGAGTGCTGCTGCATCTGTTTTTTCTTGATTAATCAAAATTTGCGTTGTTGCTTGATAGCTCGGTGTGATTAAAACATAGCTGATTACCCCACTAACTGTAATCGCTAATGCTGTTAATATAGCTATTAATGCGATTCTTTTACGTAACGTTCTAAACAAATCCTGTAAACTGATTGTTTCTTCCATCTTCTGACTGACTCCTTTTATACACATTTATCGACAATGGATTTATTATAGCATATTTCATTTTCAAAAAACTGAACTTTTTCAATTAATTGTGCTAATTTATCTAAATTTATGCTATTGTAATTAAATACTTACTAGGTTCTTATAGAAGGAGATGCATATGAATAAAACAACATTATTGACTGGACTCGTCATAGTAGGTTGTATTGCGACACTTATTGTAAGCTATACGGTTTATAATTCGCGAATAGAATCTTTAGCAATTCAAACAGGCTATGCTCCTATCAAATCATCAGAAAAAGAAGACTCACCAAAGAAAAAGCAATCATCTGAAACAGAAACTGAATCACCAGACACACAAGAACAATCAGAAACCACTTCCCTTACAGCTGAACAAATTGAATCTATTACAGCTAATATGTCAGAGGAAGTCAGTAGCGTTGTTTCTTCTCGTCTACAAGCTGGGGAAATAATTGACCTATTGATAATAGGATCGTCTTCTATTGAAGGAAGTCCCGGGTATGGTGATATACTTACTGCCAATTTAGCAGAAACTTACGGAGAATGGATTGAAACGACAACTGTTTCTTATAGTGAGAACACAGAGACTCTAGTAAATGACCTTGACGGCACTCTAGTCGATTGGTCAAATGACTATGATATCGTTTTACTAGAAGGAATGAACTTATCAAATAATGGCGAAGTTGTAGTAGAAGATTCAATCATCCATATTGAAACAATTAATGCTAAAGTGAAACAAAATGTCACTGACGCCGTCTTAGTAGTGCACCCTTCTCAACCTTTAGCAAGCGCAGTCTATTATCCTGCTGAAGTCGACGCGTTTAAAATGTATTTAACGAATCAAGGATTTACCTATATTGATCACTGGGCAGACTGGCCAGTTGGTAGTCAAGACGAGATGAATACATACTTAACACAAGAAAGTACACCAAATGAGCAAGGTGCAGCATTGTGGGCTTCTTCACTTTCCACATTCTTCACAGGAAACTAACGGAGGAATTTAGATGAAGCGTTCGGACTTAAAGAAGAAAAAGAAAAAATGGCCATGGATTGTTGTAGGAGTTATTTTCTTAATAGGAATTGTTTATCTTTTAAGCGTCTACATGAGCTTCTCCTCTGCACTAAAGGAAATTCGTAGCCCAATTGAACGAGAGATTTCGGATATGCGTTTAAATGAAATTCAACTCGAAGAAAAAGATCCATTCTCCGTATTGATGCTTGGTGTAGACGAGCGTGAAGGAGATGCTGGACGTTCTGATACGATTATCGTTATGACGATTAATCCAAACGATAAATCAACTAAAATGGTCAGTATTCCACGTGATACGTATACGGAGATTATTGGTGAAGGCTTTAACGATAAAATTAATCATGCCTACGCATTTGGAGGCATCGAAATGTCATTAGCGACGGTTGAGAACTTACTCGACATCCCAATTGACTATGTAGTTGAAGTGAATATGGAAGGGTTCGAAGACATAGTAGATGCAGTTGACGGAGTTACCGTTAACAATACTCTTGATTTTTCTGTTGGTAATTTCAATTATCCAACAGGTAACATCACATTAAACGGTGAAGAAGCACTATCCTATGTTCGCATGCGTTATGACGATCCCGGGGGCGACTTCGGTCGTCAAAACCGTCAAAAACAAGTCATCCAAGCTGTCATGAGCGAAGGCGCATCCGTTAAAAGCTTATTGAATTACCGCAGCATCTTTAATGCACTAGGAGCAAACGTCCAAACCAACATGACCTTTGACGAAATGGTCGACGTCCAACAAAATTATAGTGGCGCTGTTGGAACAATCGATCAACTATACTTCGAAAAAGGCTCAGGCGGTAAAAGAGACGACGGTATCTGGTACTACTACATGAACGAAACCGAATTAGCAGAAAAACAAGCAATACTAAAAGAACATCTTCAACTAAACAAATGAGCCACTCCCCCTCATTCGCAGCCGCGAATGAGGGGGTTTTAAATCAAAGGCCAACGGCCATGTATTTAAACACTATATCGAGTTTAGTTTTCGAGTCGCTCCGTAGCGCAAAACCTGCTGCATCATAACCTTGTGACTGAAAGAGCCGAGCTACGTGACTCCGTCACGTAGCTCGGCTTTTTTCTTATAGGCAATCTTGCGGCAGATGTGCGTCCTTCGCTCCCCTACAACCCGAATGTACAAAGTGTTTTTGATTTGGTGGACGAGAGAATTGACACTAATTTCATAGAAAGTAGCGGCCTAAGATGATATTTCGGCCTTTTTTTGCTTTCTTTAAAGTATATTCAATTACTCTTACTGAAACAAACTCCCACTAATAGCCACTTCTCCACCCAAAAGAGTAAAGTTTCGGATATCATAATACTCTATCAATTGTGCAGTTGGTTCCGGTATAGAATTTTGTTTCACCAATATAATAGGAGCTCCATTCTTAGCCGCAAGTACCGAACCTGTCAAAGCATCCGCGAACCCTTGACCAGTTGCTACATAGACTCTCTCAGTCGAAATACCTAATAACTCAACAACAGCTACTGCCGTTGCATAACGATCATTCCCGGCGATTCTCATCGGATTATTTAATTGATTGAAAACAGTAGGCGAAACTGCTTTATTCCCGCCCATTACAATCGTATTCGGAATAGATTCTACTGCTTTGTTCGTTTCAATTGGCAAACGATCTGATCTAGTCAACAATATAGGATAGCCATTTTGTGCAGCAAAAGAAGAAATGGCTAATGCATCTGGATAATTATATCCGTCTGTAACGATAGCTGCCTCCGGATTGCCTCCCATTCGCTTAGCAATTCTTGCAGCTGTATCGAAACGATTATCTCCAGCAATTCGCTCTACACTAATTCCCATTGATATAAGACTAGCATCTATTGTTTTAGAAACCGCGTTATCTCCACCCACGATAATGACATTTTCCGTTTTTAAACGTTTCAATTCCGCAATGGTCTCAGCGGCCAATGATTTTTGTTTTGTTAAAAGAATTGGTGCATCCAGCTGATAAGCAAGCGGAGATGCCGCAAGTGCATCTGGGAAATCATAACCTAAAGCTAAAATAACCGTTGAAGCAGTGTCCCAACCTTCTTTAGAAATAGCGATGGCTGTTTTTATCCGATCTTCCCCGTAAATACGATCAACAATAGGAGCTTCTTTATTATTAACAATTACAAAACGTGATGAACCTGAGTTGCCCGCAGCATCATCAACAGTCACTGTTAAAGTATTGCTTCCACGCACAGTTGTAGGAATGTCCAAGTAAAATGAACCATCTTGATTTAAAGTAATAGGACCATTTTGAAGTACTTTCCCATCCGGGCCTTTCATTTGGAACATTGCATCTAACTTAGAGTTCAAGTCATACTCTAAGCCATACAAAGTTAACTCATTATTATAATCGATGTATTTATCAGTGACTTGCCCCTCAAATTCGAAACTTGCAGTATCAGTTACTAGAACAGTATCTGTAGTAATAACTGGGTCCGTTGTTTTTACCACAACTGGTCCAGTCCAAACTGTAACAGAATCACTAACAGATCCATCAGGGGGAAATCCTGTAAAGTCAATTGTATATAATCCATCTGGAATTGCTTCTTCTTGTTCAGTTGCCCAGTCTAAGTACATGCCATCAATATGTAATTCATACCTGTCAGCTGGTAAACTATCTCCAAAAGCGAAGACGCCTTTGTAACCATCATTATATGCTCCTCCTGTAGGGTCTAACATATCCCATAATTCAACGAGATAATAACCGAAGTTCATTGTTGTGCCTATAGTTAATAGGGTATCATCATTAAATCCGTCCCCATCGAACGATAAATCAGTTTCTGTAAGATAGAATTCTTCTACACCATTGAAGTCAGCACTGATAGGTGATGAACTTTTAGTTTCCTTAATTTCTGATAAGCCTTGTAAGTCCTTGTGAAGTGATACACCAACCTCCAACTCATTAAGTTGTTCAATGGTGGCAGCCTTTAATTGCAAAGTACTGTCGTTTTTTCCTGTCGGCTTAAGTGGTTTCCCTTGTTGCGTGTTTGCTAATACCGAGAATGGTGATAGCAATGATAAAACTAATCCAACAGCCACTATGCTACTTAAAGACTTCAAAAACCTACTCTTTTTCAATTCTCTTTCCCCCTCATAATAAAACCCATAATTTAGTTGTTTTTCTAAACTACGGACTAATATATTACTTATTTACTAGGAATAGAAGTAAGTATTTTAAAATATTAATTATGTCCTCGGTTACCAAGCCTCACTACGTTCTGCCTTGCCCTCCAACAGAAATGTCTGCCATCGTTTAATTCTTCTTTCCTTAATGGAACCCGCGAGAGTGTCATCGACTGCCTGTCTGGTGTGCCGCTAGAGTGTGGTGGTGATTTGAGACACAATTTGAGGAGCAATTGTGTCTCAAATCGGAAGAATCATACTGCAAGCGATTACTATAGAGACCTACCCCCACGGGTTCAGGCGTATACACGTATGTCCTTGGTGTCAAGCATCACTGCGTTCTGCCTTGCACAAATTATAGATCGTTGTCTGCCGCCGTTTTTTTTTCTTTACTGTGTGTAGGGGAGATTGAAGATACTCTAAAGAAACCAGTAAAGGCCGAAATAGTATCTTCGGCCGCCTGTTCATTAAATTAAGTGTCTATTCCCTCGTCCACCAAATCCACAAAACTATATTTATACTGGTTGTAGGGGAGCGACGGACGCAAGCCCACCGTAAGATACCCTAAACGAAAGAAGCCGAGCTGCGTTAAACAATCACGCAGCTCGGCTCTTTCATTCACAAGGCTATGATGTAGTAGGTCGTGCGCCCCATAGCGACCCGGAAACCTATTTTGATACAGTGTTACAAACCACTTGCAAGAGTGACTAGCATCTTTAGTTAAGCATCCAATGAATTCTACTTACTGAAACAAACTACTACTAATAGCCACTTCTCCACCCAAAAGAGTAAAGTTTCTGATATCATAATCCTCAATTAATTGTGCAGTTGGTGCCGGTATAGAATTTTGTCGTACCAAAATAATAGGAGCCCCATTCTTAGCCGCAAGTACCGAACCTGTCAAAGCATCTGCGAACCCTTGACCAGTTGCTACATAGACTTTATCCGTCGGTAGTTTGAATGCGTCGATAACCGCTACTGCTGTTGCGTAACGATCATCCCCTTTAATTCTCACAGGATTATTCAGTTGTTTAAATACAGCGTCTGAGACTGCTAAATTACCACCCATGACAATCGTGTTCGGAATCAATTTTAAGCCATTTTTCGTTTCAGTTGGCAAGCGGTCAGATCTAGTTAACAAAATTGGATAGCCATTTTGTGCAGCATAAGAAGAAATGGACAGTGCATCCGGGAAATTGAAACCATCAGTGACGATTGCTTTGTGAGGATTGCCTCCCAATCGTTTAGCGATTTTTGCAGCTGTATCGAAGCGATTTTCTCCATCAATTCTCTCTACACTTATTCCCATCGACTGAAGATTAGCATCTATTGTTTTTGAAACCGCGATGTCCCCACCCACGATGATGACATTGTTCGTTTTTAAACGCTTCAGCTCTTCAATGGTCTCAGGAGCCAATGATTTTTGCCTCGTCAAAAGAATTGGTGCATCCAGTTGATAAGCTAGCGGAGATGCTGCTAGTGCATCTGGGAAATCAAAACCATGAGCTAAAATAACGGTTGAAGCAGTATCCCAACCTTCTTTAGAAATAGCGATGGCTGTTTTTATCCGATCTTCCCCGTAAATACGATCTACCACTAACTCTGTTTGTTCTATAGTAACAAGAACAGTTTCCGAGTTATCACCATACGTAACTGTAATGCTTGTTGTTCCTACTACTTTAGCGGTAATTTTACCTTTACTTACCGATACTACTGCATCATCTGCAATTACATATGTTGCGTCTTCAGTAACATCAGTTAATACGTCTTCCTTACCCGCTTCTTTCAATGTTTGTATGACTGATAGTTGTTGTGTTTCCCCCTCTTTTAAGTTAACGCTTGACGGGTTAACTGAAAGAGTGATTACATCAGCTTTATTAACCTTTACCTGGACTATTGTAACTACGTCCTCGTATGTGACTGTTATTTCAGTTGTACCTTCTGCTATTGCAGAGACATTGCCTTTATCAACCGATATAATCGAATTGTCAAAACCACTGTAAGTAGCAACTTCTGTTACATTTTCATCTGTTTTTGA
>NZ_ALJG01000317.1 GCF_000286315.1 Paenisporosarcina sp. TG20
CATTGGATAAATATGGCTTGTTTTGGAATTAAGTGAGTGTCTGTCAGTAATAACGTTTATCTTTGAGTTTTCACTATATTTAAGAGGTATCAATCAAACCACTATAAGTGCTGTTGCTTTGATAACTTCACATTCAATAATTCTTTTGGTTCTGTTTCATCAATTGTAAACTTCCTTAATTACGCCTTCTAACGTTACTCTCATTGGATTGAGAGTAACGTTAGGATTGATGTTTATTTGATTTGAATTTTTATTGTTTAATCAGCTTGTTCTTTCAGGTCCTCATCACTGATCTTCCCAACCATTTCAACGATTCTATTATTGTCATTAGTTTATTCAACATTTATCCGGTGTTGATTAATGATATCCATATATTGATCCTGAAAACTAGATACGTATACATTGTAAAATTTTTGATAATCTTCTTCCTCATATATATATGGATCCGAAACATTACGTTCAATATTTGTTAATATACAGTACAATTTTGCATACTCTTTTCCATGTTCAACAAGTTGCTCGTATTCTAATCTGCGTTCCATTGTCTGCATACTTACATCTTCGTACTCTGCGTTTTGTTGTTCATACTCTCTATAGCTTTCTTCAACTTCCCAATCAGATTCTTTCGATATTAGATTTCTTCTTGCAAATTCTCGGAATAACATAAAAAATTCATTCATACTTTTTGGTATCACTTTAATCTTCAAAATAGAAATAAGTGATTTATCTTCCGGGATTGCTATCTCAGCTGGCTCATCGAAACCTTGTATATAGTGTTCTCTTTTAATATTGGCGAGAAATAAATCCATTTTTAATTCTTCAAATGCCGCTAAAGGAATGATATCCCCCTCTTTCTGAGCCCACTCTAACACTGTTCCATAAAACTCAGATAAGAATTTTGTGCATCTATGTCTTTCTATCATAATTTCAAATTCAATTTCATTTGAATCATATACTAGTTTTTTTAGATATCTATAATCTTCGTTCATGATCTCTTTATTGTCTTTTCTTTGTAAATCCAAAGAAATTGGAAGTTTAAAGGGTAAAGGAATATCAGCTACAAAGACCTCTTTCTCCTCCTCGAAATTTAAATGTCTTTCTTTATCAACATTGAAATCTAATTTGTCATCTACACCGCTAATTGTACCAGTAAGAGTTCCATCCTGATTTTCTTTCAATGAGAAGAGTTTCTTTATTTCAATTGAGTAGAAGTCATAGATGCTTGAAAAGAGATAGTACTCTAATAATAGTGCTATGCCTTCTTCATATTCTTCTCCGCGAGATAAATACATTTTCCCTAAATTAAGTTTTATTTCTATATGTTCAAAGTATTCATGAGCTTCTTCCATGTTTTCTATTGCTATTTCATAGTTTTTTTGACGCCACTCTTTAATGGATTTTTCAGCCAGTACAATACTCTTATGAGCAGGTATGAATAATTTATTTTCATTTAGTTTAGTCAATTCCTTAATATATGCTGAATCATAGGTTAAGTTATCATCTTCTTCTATTATTGACATGGGTAATTTCCGTCTGCCAGTGTCTTCGGCAACTCTTTCTTCTACCTCTTTTTTAGCTTCAGCATATGATTCTAAAGCTCGAATGCGGTCTATTAATTTGCTTTCAACAGATTCCATAACCATTCCCCCTATTTTTATACATAAGTCGATAATAGAATCTATTCTTGTATTTTAGAAAACTACTACAAGAATACTCACTTTGTACCCCACTTTAGATGAACAAGGATATTAATTAGAATTCGCAAAAATCGATTGGTAATACTCCAATCATCAACTGTCAACACATTTTCTAGCTTTTGTAGTTTCAACTCATTTCCCCAGTGATAATTATTTCATGTTTTAGTAATTAAAATCATCAATGTTTGCTCATCTGGACTGAGCAGAAATAACACTAGGTCATGTACGGAGCTACCTTAAGAACAATCCATTGTGGTTTAATCCCCTTCTACATATAAAGTTGGAAATTCTTTAACTCCACTAGTCCTTGATTTAAAAACCTTGCTGGAGTCGATCCAACGAAAAATTTTTACTACGCTTAATAACACCGCCTGGTGAGATGAAAAAGTGACTGGTATTAGTATTCTAATAAACGTCCGAAGATGAAATTTCGACCGCTGCTAGAATATAAAAATAGTTTTGAGTAGAAACCTAACAGTCCCCATCAAAGGTGCCACCCCTAGTCGATTTTGCGATCAAATTCGGGAATGAATCGGGAATTGGAAAAGTCATTATAAATTCTGCTAATTTTTGTCTATAAATCTCTGGAGTTGCTTCCTTATCTTCACCATCATTCATTAAAAAGACACCTTCGCCATATCCAATTAGACTATTTTTTGTCCAGTACTTCTCATATCCCTTTTAGTCTCGAATGATAACTTTAGTTTGAAGATTGTTTACAGCTTGCAAACATTCAAATAACTTCCTTGGTTTATCATTCAACATTTAACCACTCCTTACCATTTATAGTGATTACTTAACATCTTATGTCCTGAATTAAAAGTTAATTCGAACTACAAGGAATTGGAGTACTGATGAATAAAGTTTTCGTTTATTATTTAAAATTACCATTTCTGATTAAATTTATATAATTTCACTTTTTCTTCTTCAAATATTAAGAATTTTTCGGTGTCCTTTCTTAACATCTTTAAGTTCTTCTTGTGTTTTAAATTCATTAAAATCAAATTCTTTCCGGGATAAAATGATTAGCATCTGGTCTAGCAGGAATATTGGTTGGTACCCTGAAATACTTAAACAATTACATCTTAATACAACAAAAGAATCCAACAACGCGTTTTGGTTGCTGGATTCTAAAAATTACATATGCAATTGTAGTTTACAATGTGAATTATATGTTGCAGGCACACGTCACTATTTACTTCATGACGTACGCTGCTAACACACTTTGAACCTTGTATATATTTAAGGTTTTATTGAATTTTTTCAGTATGGGCATAGAACTTCCCGATAGCCAAATTTTCAATTCTGCATCCAGGTCAAAAGTGCCCGCCGTTTCGATAGAGAAATGAGCCACACTTTTATATGGAATCGAATGATATTCTACCTTTTTCCCTGTCATACCTTGTTTATCAATAAGTAATAATCGTTTATCTGTAAAAATAATTTGATCCCGTATAAGCTTATACGCATGCTCCACCTTTTCAGCAGGAGCTAGTAAATCCTTCAGTTCACTTTCTACTTGATCAATTTCCATCTCCGATGCATTACCCATTAACCCATCTAAAATTCCCATCCAATTCCTCCTAAAACCATTTTTGTACTATTTCAAGAAATGTAACCATAACTCCTGCTAAAGTGTGTAAATTATATGGAAGTATTTATTGTAGATGAAATACTTTTTGAGACTGTTCAAAAATCATTTTCAGATATGCTTAATAAAACCGCAACGGAAAATGAAAAAGTAACTGGGACCTTTAATAAACGTCCGAAGATGAAATTTCGCACGCTGCTAGATTTTCTATATAGTTTTGACTGGAAACCTGACAGGCTTCAATAAAGGTACCATCCATGGTCGATTTTGTGATCCGATTAAGGAATAAATAGAAAATAATTGATAAAACCTATACTTTTTCACCTAGATATCCCCATTAAATTACTTAGGTGGAACCACTAAATTCAAGGGAATTCATAAAAATGAGATTTTATAAGGAATCAATTTAATCAAATCTACCCCCATCAGCTTCAAGTAAGTTTATTCTGCATTTTCAGTGAATAAACTGATTAGTTCTTCGCCCAGGTACCCGAGACAGGTACCCGACACGATTATATACATGATATTGTAGTAATTCCGAGTTTCTCTATTTGGTTGCTTTGCCTTGTTATATTACAATAGGAGTAACGTGTTTTGTATCATTCATAACGGAAGGTTGTTTTAGTAATGAAACCATTTAACAATATTACTGATTTGATTGGAAATACTCCTGTCGTAAGGCTAAATAGGATTGTACCGGTCGACGCGGCTGATGTTTATGTAAAGTTGGAGATGTTCAATCCAACAAAGAGTGTTAAAGACCGAGCTGCCCATAATATGATTAAAACGGCTGAAGAACAAGGGGTGATAAAGCCAGGCGATACAATTATTGAACCTACAAGTGGCAATACAGGAATTGGCCTTGCCATGGTGGCAGCCGCCAAAGGATACAAGGCAATTCTCGTACTTCCGGATAACGCGACACAAGAACGAATCAATCTGCTGAAAGCATTCGGTGCTGAAGTGGTGTTGACACCAAATGAAGAAAAAATGCCTGGAGCCATTCAGAAAGCGTTAGAACTTAAAAATGAAATTCCAAACAGTTTTATCCCGCAACAATTTGAAAACACCGCTAATCCAGATATCCATCGGACCACAACAGCGTTAGAAATTTTGGATCAAATGAACGGTGAACTGGATGCTTTCGTGGCAACAGCTGGGACTGGTGGAACTATCACTGGAACTGGGGAAACGTTGAAAGAACATCTCCCTGGTTTGTATATCGCTGTTGTGGAACCCAAAGGATCACCTGTTTTATCCGGAGGAAAACCAGGCAAACATAAACTGGTTGGCACAAGTCCCGGCTTTATACCCGATATTTTGAATACAAAAGTGTACGATGAAATTATGCAAATCAGTGATGAAGATGCCATTGAGATTTTCAAGAAGTTGGCCCGTGAAGAAGGAGTTTTTGTTGGTCCTTCAGCAGGTGCTGCCGTTTATGCAGCCATTGAAATTGCAAAACGTTTAGGAAAAGGAAAAAAAGTGTTATGTATTGCCCCTGACACAGGGGAACGTTATTTAAGTATGAATTTATTTGATTGAGGTATTTGACTGCAGAGCTTTAACCAATTGGTGTAAGGGACATTAAACTTTTAGTATTGAATCAAAGGCTATTCAATAGTATAGAATTAATTGTAAGAAGATTATTCCCCCCAAAAATGAGGAGAAATATGAATTCCGTTTCCAAGTATTCATACAAAAGACACCTATCATCTGATTGAAGGTGTCTTTTGTATGAATTAAATTGTATTTTAATGTTAGAATTTGTAGTATTATTTTCCTTGTAAATTAAGCCTGTTCTATTACTCTTCCTAATAACATTCATTCATCATTTGTTGGAAATAGACGTTTTTGCTTGCTTTGTTCTTTAAGAATGACTGTTAATTGTTGCTGGATGAGAGCTGTTTCTTCAGTTGCAAATGTAGGGTCAGCTAGATTTTTTTCTTCTAGTGGATCTAGGGTAAGATTGTATAATTCAAATTCATCTAATACTGGTGCATCTAAACATTCTTCTGTTTCAGTAAATTCATTAGCATCAGTGTTACTCGGAAACTGAGGGTTATCAAAGTAACGTGCAAATTTCCAAATCTCTTTTTCATTTGCAAGTCCAGTTTTGAGTTTTGTTATGACCGCTTCGATATGATTGGGTTGAATAACTGATGTATACGGCTCACCTAAAGCAGTAGTTTGATTTAATCCTTTCGTTATATCGTCATCCGTCATAAAATAGATAGGTTCATCCGCTCTAAAAAAGTGTTCACTCTTTTCCAGTAGTGGTGTCAAGTTTCTACCGACTAATGGTTTTACTTCCGTATGACCTTTTGAAAGTTTCGCTTGTAGACACTTTTCATTTAATCTCGTTAAACCCAACAACGTAGGCAGGATATCAACATGACTTGTTAGCACATCCGTTTGTTCGTTTTTAGAAAAAAGAGCAGGGCTATGAATGATCAATGGGACATGAATAGACTCTTCGTACATGTTATACCACTTTTGATGTAGACCACCATGCGCACCTAATAACTCACCGTGATCTGAGGTAAATATAACAATTGTATTTTTATAGAAAATCGAGTTTTTAAGCGCATTAAAAACCTTGAGCATTTCTTGATCCGCTTTTTTTTGCAAACTGTAATATAGATGACGATAAAAATCGTTATCTAAAATTGGCTGTAATGCTTTAGGATATGTGATACGATAACTTTCCTGTGCCCTTGGCTTAGTAAGAAGTGACTCACCTACTGTAGGAGCTGGAGGTATTAACGGAAGTGTTGGGTCAATCTCAAAGCTAAACGAGGGATTAAGAGCTGTGAATACACCATATAAAGCAATATCGTGTGGGTTTACAAATGAACACATCGTAAACCATGGCGTATTTACTTTTGAATCCTGTGATTCTTTTTCTAATGACTTTATCAGCTTTACTGTTTCTTCTGAGTACACCTCGTCACGACCGCTTAACCCAATTGCTGCGGACGAACCTGAATTACGTGGGCTTGATCCATGAGGTTCTGGTCCTATCCAACCAGAGAACCCAAAAGAATTAAGACGGTTAACTTCTTTATAAACCTCTACTTTATCTTTAATAGGTACACCCGTTATTGTGTTATAGCTAGGAAATCCATCATGTGTTCCTGGAATTAAAACATCTTCATCTGAAGCGTGCCATTTCCCTTTCCAAAATGTTTGGTATCCTTCCCCACGAAAATAATCACCCATAGTAGGTACTGTATTAGGATCGAGCCAAAATACGTCTGGATCAAAGGCTCCTTTAGCAACTCCAGTCGTTTGAGAAACTCCATGTAATGATGGATACTGTCCTGTATATAATGTGGTTCTACTCGGCGAGCAAGCCGTACTCCCTGCATAATGATTGAGGAACTCCATCCCGTTTTTTCGTAATACTTGTTGTGTAACTAAGTTTTCTTGACTCCATTTCTGTAACTCTTCATTTTCATATACAGCAGGAAAGCGTTGCTGATCGACCATTAAAATAAGAATGTTCGGTCGTTTATTTTTGTTCTGTTTCTTTCTCTGTCGTTTATTACTCAACCATATGTCACTCCTATTTATTATTAGGCTTCATTGTACTTTATGTTCATCCAAAAGATATTATCAATCAAAGTTTGGGTAGACACGCATTTGTGTTTCGATTGTTTCCATCCGTGGGTCGCGAATTAGATGCCGCCGCTTCAAGCTTCAATAATCTGCGGACCCGTGTATTGATTCATATCTGGTTATCGCCTTGTTCGGCGAGCAATACAATCAATGGAATACGGCAATGGATTCCAGTGCGGCAATTGCTAGCGGCAAGCCTTTCATCATCATCCGTCAGAAGAAATTTCACCATCCGCTGAAGGAGCTTTCCGCTAAAACCAGTGCCACAGTCGAAACTTCCGATCAGACCATAAAGGTGCCACCCATGGTTGAATTTGTGATTGAAAATAATTTATAAAATCAATACTTTTTTAACTAGATATTCCCATTAAATTGCTGTGGGTAGCACCATCAATTTTGTGGAAATATATAAGAATAACACAGGTACCCGACAAATCTGATATGTTCACATACAACAACTTCGCTCGAGTGCTGTCCCTGGGTCAGACTCAAATGCTCCTTAGTTTGTGGCTGCCCCAGGGACACTCCGACAAGAAAACATGCAGGCCTATCTTTAATTGTAGTAAATTGTCAGAATTCTGTATCATTATTTCCATCCCTGGGACGCGAATTCTAACTTCAGTGCGCAGAAGTTGGATCCCCTCATGGGAGAGGTGTCACTTTTTCATGTATGCAACTCAGTAAAACAGAATGATTAGCATCTGGGCTAAGCAGGAATAACACTAGGACAAGTACGAAATTCCCTTCAGAATAATTCATTGTATTGTAGTTAAACCTCCTTCTACATATGAATTTAAAAATTCTTTCATGCCATAAGTCAATGATTTAAAAACCTGGCTAGAGTCGATACAACGAAAAATTTTAATGCTACTAATTAAAACCGCCTTGTGAGATGAAAGAAGAGACTGATATTTTTTACATAAATTAAACGGCCGAAGATGAAATTTCGACCGTTGCTAGATTTTCTATATAGTTTTGACTGGAAACCTGAAGGTCACCAATAGTTTTTTACACAGGTACCCGACACTGATCACTCGGTAAACACGATATAAACAGCATCACATTAATAGTGAAAAAGAAAAAAGCTACTGTATACCAATACAGTAGCTTTTTTAATACGATAATGATTCAATTGTTTTTTTTTCCATTGGCGATTTGCTTTTTTTTAACAAAATACTTTCTTTAAATTCATTTATGTCTAAACTAATATTATCGTCATCTTTATTGAGTGATAATAGTTTATCAATTACCATTTTCATTACATCATCTCTTAATTCCATTCCAAGTTTAAGGTTATTTAATATTAGATCTGTCTTCTCACTATTTGTATATCCGTAATCTCTCCATTTTTCATTCCAACTATATTCAATACTAGCCGAAAAACTTCTAAGGGATAAGTCCATTATACGCCTTTCCTTAATAGATTCTCTTGTCATGATATCACCTTCTTTTAATTTTCTTTTGTATAAGAAACTTTTACAGAAATCTTCGGATACATCTCATGAAACTGTATTAAAACATAGTCACAACTTAAACATGGAATTCTAAGAGTATATAATTCAATATCGCCAAGTATTTCCCCTTCAAAACCATTGCGTCTAATTTGAGTTTCAATTTTTTTAGCCAAATACTCTAATAATTTAAATTCTGTATCGTGATATCTTTTAAAAGATGACCCTGAATTTATTTCCCTTTTAGACCCAGTTCTAAAATGTTTGAAAATTGATCTTTCGTCTATGTCTTCAGGTAGAGTGGCTATGTCAATATCATGTCCTGTAACAGATTTGTAAAAAATGGAATTAAAATCATCTAATGAACTGTTTGCATAAATACTTTCCTCGTTAAAATATTGAGATATTTTATTATTACTATTATTCGGAGTAAATTTCAGATATGCATAGTTACCTGTTGAGAAATCCCCTTCCTCCTTAAAAAACTGGGGGTCATCCGTAGCCTCAGCTAGATTGTAAATTCTTTCATCTAAGTTTTCACATATTAGATCTATTCCTTTAATCATGTACTTCAAAACTGATTTAGCCATACTTACCCCCAACTGAGAACAATCTGTTTAACAATATTTTACACTATATTTTATCATTTTGAAATGTGTTTGTGGATAATATTTTTTTGTAACCACCGTGTATATTTTGCACCCCCAAGACAGCCCCTACAGACCCCTTGTACCTCCAGCTTGCTCCTGGTTTTTTTGTTATTGCCTTTCCTGTTTCCTTCTGCTTTCATTGGTACGATGTGGACTGCTCCTTGTTATTGCTTACTATTACCTTCCTGATATTAACTTACTTGCCTATTGGCTGTGTGGACTTTTGTGGAGCCCCATATCTTTTTTTATTAATTCAATTCTCATGTGGTTTTGCACTTGCTCAATCGTTTTATTTTCGATAACGCTAACTGCATAGTTAACAGTATTGTAAGTTTTCCCGGTACCTGGTGGACCGTAAAGGATCATATTTTTTGGTAAATCACATTATCATCTCCTAAAATTATTTCTTCGTAATTAGAAACAAGTTTATAATAAGGTAAAAGCAGCTTTATTCCTTCGAGCAAATTACTTAATATATGAGAATTATCCATGTCTTTATTTCTTATGTCCTCATACTTCAGTACATAAGTTAATTGGATTTTTTTGTAGATGCCTTCCTCTAATTTTCCTTTTAATGTTTCAGCATCTTCATCATAGACATGGTAGTTATGATTCGTTGCACGCTCTTTTACAAAATAAGAGAGGCCTGATACAAGACTGACTTTATCCAAAAACTGGTGATGTCTTTTATAGTACACTGGCTGCGCAATCTTTTCATCAAGTTCAACTGCAATTCTTAACCGCGCTTTATTAGAATCATCCTTTGCTCTTTCTGCAAATATTGAAATACTTGATGGATAAGATTTAAATTCTTCAAACTTAAGCTGTTCCCAAAAATAGCTTGGTATACGATTATTTCCTTCAGTTAACCAATTCGATTTTATTTTATTCTGTAATCCATATTTTTCTCCTACTATTAAAGCAAATTTATTTAATTCGTCGACGGCATACCACTTATTTTTTTCATCAATTCGAACTGTTGCTTGCCCTCACCTGAAGCACTTTCAGGATTTCGATTCGGTAAAGTACTATACTGCTCTAAATAATCAAGAATTGTAAAAATATTAATAGTAAATAGAAGTGTATATTTTTCATTTACAAATTTATAAATATCTCCAACTGTTTTTGAACCTAAGCTTGATTCAACGATATGTGATGCGTTTAATTTAGGTGTTTCTTTTTCACCGCCTAATTCTCCCTTGTAAGACAAACGACGGGTTCTATTGTCACCCTCACACAAAAAATTATGTGTATTATTTCCGTGTGCTGCATTCGTCCATTAAGAAATACGAGCTGAATTTACATTATTAGTAGTCAACGATTGCGCTCTTTTTTGAATATCTGATTGTTTAAAATACATTTGTATTACAGTTGGATTTTCCCCTATGCATAATTTTTCATAAGTCATAATCGCTGTAGCTAACCAAACGGATTCAATAACTCCATAATTCATTTCATCACTCCAAACCCATGGTCAAATTTGTCATTAAATTGGAGGATAAATAGAAAATAATTGATAAAATCAATGCTTTTTTAACTAGATATTCCCATTAAATTGCTGTGGGTGGCACCATCAAATTTGTGGAAATACATAAGAATAAGATTTTATGAGTAATCAATTTAATCAAATACATTATCTTCAGCATCAAGTAAATTTTTCCTGCAAATTTAGTGAATAAACTGGTTAGTTTTTTACACAGGTACCCGACAATTCTGATATGTTCACATACAACAACTTCGCTCGAGTGCTGTCCCTGGGTCAGACTCAAATGCTCCTCAATTTGTGGCTGCCCCAGGGACACGCCGACAAGAAAACTTGCAGGCCATTCTAGAATTGTAGTAAATTGTCAGAATTCTGTATCATTGTTTCCATCCCTGGGACGTGAATTCTAAACATCGACTCTATTTCAGGACCATCTTCCGCGATCTCCGGAAACATTGCTTCACTGACAAATGAATTATGGATGGCTTTCGGTTCGTTATTGATATAGCGAATTCTTCCAATTTTATAGACATCGTCGCCTTCATCCACGTTTAAGCTTTGAAAAATCTGTTTGCTGTAGGGAATTTTTTCACAGATAATATTACGTGTTATTAAATCATAGCCTGCTTGCTTCATCTTATCTGTAAAACTCGTTTTCCCTGACAAATGCAATTGAATTTGAATCGATTCTTCCTTTAAATAACGCCCTTTTCCTTGCTTTGAATAAATGTATCCACGTTCTTCTAATTTCGTTAGCACATTCCTGACTGTCATTCTTGGTACCCTGTATTTATCTGCCAATTCGTTTTCAGAAGGGTGTTTTTCCCCGTATTTGAATGTCTTTGAAACTATATGATGCATAATGTCATCAAGAATTTGAGTTTCCTTATCTGCTGAAATAAGAACCATCTCCTTTGTGAGTTCAAAGTTTACGTTTAATTTATTCTATCTCTTGTAGTTATTAATTAATATTTGAACACTTCATTTATACTAAATTTATCTATATGATTAATTGTACTATAACATTTACCAACATGACGCTAACAATCGATAGGCAAACCTATTTGATAAGATGCCAATGGCAAACAAGGTAGGAAAATATTGATTGAAGGGAAACTCACATTTGACCAGGGCTATGATCTTATAGATGAACTCATCAATAAACAGAAACATGATGAGGGGGAAATGGAAGGAGAGTTTCATTTAATTCTCGGTTTAGACGAGTTTGAATGGACGGCAATATGTCATGTATCGGACTTAGGTACTCTTGCCAAGTGAAGAAAAGATGATTTGACAATTAAAGATAATAAATTAAAATGCTTAAATTGTTGACGAAAAAAATCGACATAAATCCTTTATTTGGCATAATTCCCTTGTTAGAAATAGTTGAAAGTCATGTGCGAACGTTCACTATTTTTAAGGACTTTTATGAAAGAAAAGGCAGATGAGCTTAAGCTTATCTGCCTTTTTGATTTCAGGATTCTTTTTAGGAAGATTCAAGTCTATATTTGTTTCTCATAAACTAACTTGCCAGGGCTATAGCATGACAAAATTGAGAAGTAAAGTTTGAGGACGCTTACTATTGTCAGAATTCTGTAGAATAGTTTCCAACACAGTGGTCGACCCCCTTATAATGGACACATGGAGTGTTATAATTGTGCAACCATTACCTTTTGAGAGGGGCATGTTCATGTATATTCGGCCGAAAACAAGGAAACGTCAAAACACATACGAACAAAAGTTATACGCAGTAAATGAAGTTCGAGAGAAGAAACGTCACAAACAAGATGTTGCACTCGAACTTGAAATTCATATCAATTCTTTGCCTATTTGGCTAAAACAATTCCGAGAACATGGTCCGGAAGGACTTTTATCTCACTACGAAAAACCGGATTTGATGGAGCACACTGAAGAGCTTAATCGCTTAAAAACAGTCGAAAAGAAGTACAATTAGGCCTTTCTCAAGGAGACCGAAAAAGAAAATGTTACGAAGCCATAACAGCCTTGAGAAAGGACTATCCAGTTACCACGCTTTGCAAAGCCCTGGAGGTGTCCAGAAGTGGATATAATGCCTTTGTTGCACGACCACAGAAACCGTTAACTGAGCGTGATCAAATCGATATTGCCGCCATTCAAAGCTTATATGATTTTACTGGCGGCACCATTGGTGCGAAAAGAATTGCTGGCGAATTGAAAGCTAATTTCAGTCATGTTATTAATCATAAACGTGTGAGTCGATTAATGGGTGAAATGAATATCAAGTCTAAAATCCGTCGCAAGAAAACCCACTCTGTAAAGAGCGATGACCTTGCTGGATGGGTATACCCCAACCTTCTTAAACGCGATTTTAATGCTTTGTTGCCCAATCGTAAATGGGTGACGGATCTTTCTGAGATTAACCCACTGTCCCTGGGTTAGAAACAAACGCGAATTTTTATAGATCTGCTAAAGTGATATCCAAATAAAATTTTTTCGTATTTCGAGTACCATTGTCCCACACACCCGTACGTCCAGTTGAACGTGCAGCATAGGTTCCATACAGGGTTTGTGAAAATTCATATATTGTATCATTTGGGTACACTCCTTTAGTTGATTTGCGTTAATTATAGGGTATCCAATTGAGTTATCTTTTTTATGCAGTTCGACTTATTATGGTAATCAACATAACAAAAAACCGTTTCGTGTTCACACACAGAAACGGTCTACTTTCATAATGGATGATATTTTTTCACGCGTTGATCAAATGCAACTAGCTTCTCTACACCCAATCCCTTCAACATCTCTGCATTTTGCACAGTATATCTACCTAAGTCATCCGGGAAATGAGAGTCGGATGAAACGGTAAATTCCACTCCGCGCTCCACTAATACGTTCAAAAATGCTGGACCTGGGCACATTTCTTTCACTGGATATCGATAATACAGCCCAGCGTTCACTTCGGTTGCCGTATTCGTTTCGACAAGCGCATTCGCTATTCGTTCATACCATATCTGATTAAATCCTTCATCCTTAACTTTAAAGTTAAATACTTTCAAATTATCCAAATGCGCTATAAAATCAAATAATCCCGAACGAATCGCTTTTTCCACCGTGATAAAAAACCGCTCATACAAATCCTTCAAATCAACAGTCTTAAAAACATCCGCTGTTTGCGGATTATCAAAACCCCATCCGTCCACAAAATGAACAGACCCGATAACAAAGTCCCATGGATGGTCACTGAGCAACGTTGCTAGTTCATCTTCACAACCAATAAAGAAGTCCGCCTCGACCCCTAGTTTCAGCTCCACACCTTCTCGGCTCCACTTCTCTTTTGCTTGCAAAATCGTCTCTGTGAAATCGTCTATTTCCTCTGTCATCACTTTATCAAGCCAATCAGCCTGTAGCTTCCCAATAGGGTCTTTCAAATCCAAAATCATGTTTTTTACAAAAAAATTTCTCGTCTCTTTAAAGCGATACAAATGATCAACAATGCCCACTTCTTTCAAACCGAGTTGCTTTGCTTGCTGCAAATACAAATCGAGCCACTCATTGCCAAAGCATCCGCCATCCAACCGGTTTTTCAACATATCCACTTGCCACATCACAAAGTCCTTTGAACCTTTTTCCAAACCGGCTGGCGAATAAAAAGAGGTAATCGCTTGTGAAGTACGCTCCAACCACCGAAATGAATATGGACCTTCTTCCAAATGTACATGATAATCTATTTTCATTATCTTTTACCTCCATTTATAGCTGTCCAAATGTCCTCAAATTCAATCCAATCTGCTGGACATTCCTCATTACAAATCATTTCTGTTATTTCATTCAATGCACAAATCGTATAAAACGATTTCAGTCCAATTTTCGAGTCATCAGCTAACAATATACGACTGCAGCTATTTTCCATCATTTTTGCAGAAACAAGCGATTCATCCAAATCGTAGTCGTACACAAATCCATCTTTTATCCCTCCACAAGATAAAAAGGCTTTGTCCAAATTCATTTTACTCAACCATTCTAATGTTATTGCTCCTGCCACAGAAGCTTGTGCGGGGTTCGTGATGCCCCCAAGTAAAATGACTTTACCGGTCATTCGCTTCTCTTCCATTGCGAGGTTAAATCGTTCCGCTGCAGCGATCGAATTCGTCACGACTGTCACATTGCTAACTCCATCGATGAAATCCGCAATATGCACCGTTGTCGTCCCAACATCCACAGCAACCGTATCTCCATCCCCAATTTTTGCAGCAGCCACTTTGGCAATTTGTCGTTTTGCGTCTTTTTGCATATCCATCTTTCGCAAAAACTCAGGCTCTTTACGAAGATTCATAAAGTTCACTGCTCCGCCATGGACACGACTCAATAAATGTTGCTCCTCTAATTCATCGAAGTCTCTGCGAATCGTCTCCGGCGCAACTTGCAACACTTCCGCAATGTTTGAGACAACAATTTTCTTCTCTACTTGTAACTTACTTAAAATACGGTCAAATCTCTCTAGCTTTGAATAATTCATGTTAACTCAATCACATCTTCTGGTTCGACGTAGCATTCATAGGCCTTTCCTATTTCAACGAAATGACCACGGTGATGCAGTTGCTCCACTGAAAAAGTACGTTCTCCTGATTGAAAAACAGTACGAATCACATTTCCGCTCATCACTGATTCTATCGCAATACCACTCATGTGAAAGTTTTTAGCCCCAGCTTCAAAATAAATAGCTTCTGGTCGAATCGCGAATTTTGCACACTCACTTGGCAACTTCATCCCTACCATGTGTTCCAACTCTGCTCTAGTAAATACATTGTAATGTCCGATGAAGTTAGCGATAAATTCACTTTCAGGCTTTGTATAAATTTCTGTCGGCGTCCCTCTTTGTGCAATTCCACCTTTATTCATGACAAAGATTTTATCTGACACAGCCATCGCTTCTTCTTGGTCATGTGTTACTAAAATCATCGTAATCCCAAGCTCCATTTGAATCGAACGTAAATCAGACTGCAATTTTTTCCGAATTTGTGCATCCAGCGCACTCAGTGGCTCATCTAACAACAATACTTTTGGGCGTACAATCAAAGCCCTAGCAAGTGCAACACGTTGTTGTTGTCCACCAGATAACTCATTAGGATACGCATTCCCTTTGTCCGACAAATGAACAATTGCGAGCATTTCGCGTACTTTTTCATCAATCTCTCTTGGATCTATTTTCTTCATTTTTAAACCAAAAGCGACATTTTCCTTCACCGTCATATTCGGAAATAAGGCGTAGGACTGGAACACCATCCCTATTTCTCGATTCTTAGGCTGCACATTCTGCATATCTATCCCATCGATATTCACAGTGCCAGAGGTGGCATCTGTCAATCCCGCAATAATACGTAAAATAGTACTTTTCCCACAACCACTTGGACCAAGAAGCGTAACAAACTCCCCTTTTTCAATCGTCATATCAATTGTAGACAGCACAGTAGAAGCGCCATACGTTTTATGTAGATTCTCAATCATAACGTAGCTCATGTTTTTGCAACCCCTCTCGATCGTTTAGTTAAGATGGAGATGGAAATCGTTAATATACCCATTAATACTAAGTAAAGAAACACAACTGCACTTGCAATATGTCCACTTGTACTCAATTTTTTCATTAAATAAATTTGCACCGTTTCAAATCGTGACCCAACAACTAGGTTTATGAGAACGAATTCGCCGAATAACACCGAAAACGATAATAACGCTCCGGCAAATAATCCTGGGTACACCGCTGGCAGTAAAACTTTCAAATACGCTTGTAATTTTGAAGCTCCTAAAAGTTCTGCCACATCTAATAATTGTTTTGCATTCACATTGCGTAGGCTATTACGAGTTCCTTGATAGATGTACGGTAAAATACTGATCACATAAGCACCTAACACGGCCAAAATCATCGGTATACCTAACTGCGAATACGTGCGAATTAAACCAACCGCTAAAATAACCCCGGGAAATGCGTACACCATCACGACCGCCGTTTGCATCCACTTCTCGTATTTGGGGAAGTAAAGGACAATGATAAAAATGGCTGGGACAACAAAAATGAATGCTAAAATGACTGCGCCACCAGAAAGTAATACCGACCGCCCAAATGCTTCGATGAAACTCGTATCTTGAAACAAAGAAGCGAGCCATTTGAATGTGAGCCCTTCAGGCAGAATCGTATTATTCCAATTAGTTGCAAACGCATAAAGAGCTGTTGCTAAAATGGGAAAGAGTAAGTAAAGAACAAGGAAGAGAAAAAACAAATCAGACAACCCTCTTTTTTTCACTACAAATTCCTCCTTGTTTTCTTAATACTCCACTCGCTTAAAAGCATCGCTGTAATCATCGTGACGCCAAGTAATACGGCAATCGCACTTGCAAGTTCCGGCTGTGCGAATATATCTCCTGACAAAAGGGCTCCAATTCGGATGGCCACCAAATTATAGTTACTACCCGTTAATGCATAAGCTGATGCATACGCGCCCATCGCATTAGCAAATAGCACACTAAATGTTCCAACGATTCCTGGAAGCATAATTGGAATGCCTATTTTCGTCCAAAACTGAATGGTACTTGCTCCTAGTAGTGATGCCGCATCCTTCCATTGTTGCTGAATGCCGTAGTAGATGGGATAAAGAAGCATGAGTGAAAGCGGCAACTGAAAGTAAATATAGATGAGCAACAATCCACTCCAACTATATAGAGAGAACGAAGAAAACGCATCGATTCCCCATTTTTCAAATAATAATGTAAACAAACCACTATTTCCAAGCAATACAATGAACGCAAACGCCAAAGGAATACCGGAAAAGTTAGAAGTCAAATTCGTCACAACTAAAATTCGTTCCCGCACTGGATCGGAAAAACGCATCATGGCATACACTGCAAACAACGTCACCACAAGTGCAAGAAGTGCCGAAATAGCGGACAACGTAATACTATTTTTGAACCCTTGCAAAATATAGCTATTCGTCAGTACAGCTTTGTATTGATTTAACGTAAAACCATCACTATTGCTAAAGCTCGAAACGACCATGTAGAATAATGGCACGATAAAGAACAAAAGAATGAGCACTAGAAACGGTGTGAGCAAAAACAAAGATTGTTTTTTCGAAGTCAAAATTATCACTACTTCCCTCTAAAAATAGAAAAGAGGCACTAGGCCTCTTTTAACGAATGAATACCATTCAATAGGATTGGAACCATTTCCTCTGAAGGTTCTATATCTAATAAATGACAGACAAGAGGGGCCACTTGAAGCTGAGAAACAACTTCTTCATATACGCCGGCTTTGACTTGCTTGGATAAGATAAACATAGGTACATGTCGATCCTCCGTCGTGTTGCCACCGTGATTCCCGTCACTCGTCATCCCGTGATCTGCAGTGACGATAACCTCATACCCTTGCGCAAGACACTTTGGAAGGAAGACAGAAAGGATTGCATCCACTGATAACACGCGGTTACGATACTCTTTCGAAGCCGCTGTAAATTTATGCCCATCATCGTCTACATTCATTGGATGAATATACAGAAAATCAGGTTGCTTTTGGTCCATTAACCATGCTGCCTCTGCAAATAAATGACTATCTGGATAATGATCTTCAAAATAGAAAAATCCATTTTCAATCGGTTGGTTCGTATCTAATTGAACACGATCTTCTAACAGATTAAATGGTGCCCGATTATAAAGCTCGCTCACCCAGTGATAAGCAGCCGCAGCGGTTTTTTTCCCGTTGCTTTTTGCTAAATGAAACAAGCTTTGCTGTGTCGATAAACGCATCGTACTATTGCTCGTTACACCATGAATAATAGGTGGTGTTCCTGTTAAAATCGTTTCATATAATGGTCGAGACAAAGACGGTACTTCTGAACGCACTTCATAACGCGCAGCAACCTCTCTCTCCACCAAATGTTGCATAAATCCCATATGTGTACATGCCGTGTCGTATCTGAGGGCATCCACTACAATTAGAACGACACGATTAGTTGACATGGATTAATACCTGTTCTTGCCACAATTGTGGAATTTTTTTTGTTGTTTCTTCCCAAGCTTTTTGATCTCCAACAGGTTTCGCAGTTTCGTACATATCTGGTGGAAGTAATAATGCTTCAACTTCTGCTGAAAGCTCTACATTTTCACGAATTGGACGTGCATATCCTTTTGCCAGGTTTTCTTGTCCCGCGTCAGATAAAATATACTCACGTGTTAACATTGCAGCATGCGGATTTTTCGCGTATTTATTAATAATCGTTGCATAACCAGAAGTTACAGAACCTTCTTCCGGAATCACTACATCAAAACGAGATTCGTCAATTTGACTACGGTATCCAAGTGAGTTGAAGTCCCAAAGAATGGCTACATCAATTTCTCCTTTTTCTAAGTTCGCAACGGAAGGATCCCCTTTTAAACGACCTTGTTTTGCAAGCTCAGCAAAGAAATCAATACCTGGTTGTAAATTCGACTCATCTCCACCGAAAGCAATCGCTGACGCTAAAATCGCAAACTGAGCTTGGTTCGCTGTCAATGCATCCCCAATACTTACTATATAATCGCCATTTTTCAAATCATCCCATGACTTCGGAGGATTCGAAACATTATTTGTATCTGTTAAAAATGAAATAGTTCCTGTGTAGCCAACAATCCAATGGCCTTCATCGTCTTTTGCCCAGTCTGGAATGTCATCCCAATAAGATGTTTTATAAGCTTGTGTTAAGCCTTTTTCTTGCGCGATCGGTCCAAAAGCAATTCCCACGTCTCCGATATCAGCTGTAGCGTTGTCTTTTTCTGCTTCGAATTTTGCAAGCTCTTCTGCACTCGACATATCTGAATCACTATGGTTCAAACTATACTCCGACCCAAGCTCTTCCCAAGTTTCCACCCAGTTCGCCCAAGTATCCGGCATACCAACTGAATTCACTTCGCCTTCTTCTTTCGCTTTTTCGATAATTTCATCCACAGACAAGTCATTTGCTTTTATTTCAGCATTTGCATCACCTGAATCATCCGAACAAGCCGCAAGTAGTGATAAAGCTAGTACACCAACCAAACCTTTTTTCCAGACATGTTTAAAAGACATTAAATAGAACCTCCATTTGTTTGTGTTTGTTTTCATTTGCTTACAAGCCTAATCATACAATTCAAATATTAAGTAAGTATGGAGTGGTTAATAACGTTGAGTAAAGATTGTTGAGTAATTATGGAGATTGTAAAAATGCAGCTAGACACTAATACTCGGTAAAAACTTATACTTTCTTAGCACACAAAAAACATACTAATCTTAGTATGTTTTTTTGAATTAAGCATGGATCGTTAAATTTTAATCGCTTATGTAACAAAACTCGTCCTTTTCTGAACACGGCATAAATGGTTAAAAACACATCATTTTGGTTTAATAACGTTCAACAAAAATCTCCCATTAATATATGTTCATTAACTATAAATATTTTATCTTATGTTACAATTAATATAGGGTTATATTGGAAATGAGGAATTACTGGTGTTAATTGGATATGCTCGTGTGTCAACAGGTTTACAAAACTTGGATTTGCAAACAGATGCACTTACTCAATATGGATGTGTGAAAATATTTCACGATAAGATGAGTGGGTCAAAAAAACAACGACCTGGATTAGAAGAAGCTCTCCAATATGCTCGTCAAGGAGATACCATCGTTGTATGGCGATTAGATCGCTTGGGTCGAAACATACAAGACCTAATTGACATTGTCAACAACTTGAATAATCTAAGCATCGGGTTTCACAGTATTCAAGAGAATCTGACGATGGATCGTGGCAATGCCACCGGACAGCTAATGTTCCATCTGTTTGCGGCATTTGCTGAGTTTGAACGAAATCTGATTCAAGAACGTTCAGCTGCAGGACGAGTGGCGGCTAAAGCACGAGGGCGTCTGGGTGGACGTCCAGAGAAATACGGAGTGAAAGATATTGAAATGATGAAAGCTCTTATTGATGGAGGCACACCAATTAAAGATGTGGCTGAAAGATGGGGCGTTTCTCGGACAACCATTTATCGTTATTTAGAACGTAAGTGAGTAGAAGTTAAGGCTTAACACACTGTTGTAATAATGTAGTAGGAATATACTGCGCATTAATAAATAATAAATAATTTTTCAAAAGACTGAACTGAACCCCGAATAGGGATTTTTTAAGTGTCCACTATTCGGGGTTCAGTTCACTTTCATTTTCTTTAAAAGATCTGAATTGAATAATTGTTTAATTACAAAACAAACTGCCTCAGTTTAGTGAGCTCCGGCGAAAAAGATTATCTAGTAATCTTCACATATTGTTTTTCACGAAACCAGAAAAGTTCACTTAGTTGTTCGAGATAACGTTTTTCTTTCAACCTGTATTCTCCTAAATTATTTTTAAAACTGAGAGCTTTAAGGTTAATTAATATATCTAATGTGTCATCTTTCCTTTTTTCTTCATCACCATCCAAACAAGTGAATAACTCAACGTATTCATTCTCTATGATTATTTGATCTAAATAGGAAAAGAGTTCTTTATAACTTTTTCGATTATTGTAACAGGATAATCCATACACATATGAATTAGTAAATAACCAGTCTACATTTTCATAGCCATCTAGTTCGAATATTTCAATTCCATAAAGGTCTTCCGAGGTCTCGGTTCCATCTCTATAATATTGCTTTTTTATTTGTTTATTTTCTTTTCTCCTTTTACTCGGTTTTAAACGGTCAAATTCTTCAGAAATATTCATTATAATTTCAATTCCAAACCATCAAATAGGAATCTCATTATTTAGGTGCCCATTCTGCGGTTTTAATTGATATTGCTATACTAAAGATACACTTTGAAAAGTGTTTCCTTGTCGATCGAGGTTGAGCTGTTCGTAACTTTAACCCCCATAATTGTTTCCATCCCTGGGACGCGAATCATCATTCTTCCAATTGTCTGAATTCCATATAATTGTTTCCATCCCTGGTCGACCCCCTTATAATGAACACATGAAGAGTTATTCCTATTCTTGTGTATTGATACAGAAGAAACCACCAATCAGGCTAACAGTAAATTGATGGTTACTTATTTTGTGGAATTTTAGTGAATACTATGATTTGTTTCCATTCCTGAAAAGTAGATTTAAGTAAGCATGCTATTGAAATATTACAGACTTCTATGCCAGTTTTCTTCCTTTATCCAATTCGAAATCAAACGAAACGAACAAGTGACAATGTCACTTGTTCGTCTCTTTTCCTTAATGTTATTTCGTCAACTTTATAATTTCATAATTCGGCTAGTTGTAAAATTAAATGC
>NZ_ALJG01000318.1 GCF_000286315.1 Paenisporosarcina sp. TG20
CGACTTCTTATTAATCGAATTACTAGAGTCACATTAAAGAAATACCATTTTAACATGTTAGTCTCTATATACTAAAAACACCCATGAACACTGAGTTCGTGGCACATCCATTTTTATATACTTTTGTATGTTTTAAAAAAGGAATACCCGTGTGAACTTACTTGTATCGTGACCTTCTCATCTGTACGTTATATTTCCTATTTTTGTGGTATACAAATACTAAACGTGTAAACATATAATTGGAGGTGCAGTTACTTGTCAAATTATAAAAAAGATAGTATTTCTCTTACTGGAGTTGTAGGTTTAGGTACGGGTGTCATGATAAGTGCAGGGATTTTCGCACTGCTAGGACAAGTAGCCGAACTTGCCGGGTCATGGTTTCCATTAATTTTTATTGTGGGTGGAATTGTCACAGCCTTTAGTGCCTATTCCTATGTCAAATTAAGCAACGAGTTCCCCTCAGCAGGAGGAATCGGCATGTTTTTAGTGAAGGCCTACGGAAAAGGAACACTTACTGCTTCAGCAGCTCTTTTAATGGCTTTTTCCATGGTAATCAATCAAAGCTTAGTCGCAAGAACGTTCGGAACCTATACACTTCAACTCTTTGATGGTGAACAAAGTAGTTATTTAGTTCCTTTATTAGGTGTTGGCTTACTTACAATTGCTTTTCTAGTCAACATTTCTGGAAATAGCTTTATTCAATCGTTCACTTCGATTGCTTCTATTTTAAAGATTGCTGGTTTATCCATATTCGCAATTGCTGGATTATGGGTAGCAGGATTTTCATTTAAACCTGCAACGAATGATGGGGGAAGTCTAGCAGATCCTTCGAATATTAATTATATTGCAGCAGTTGCCCTAACTATCCTTGCTTTTAAAGGCTTCACAACCATCACAAACAGTGGCTCAGAAATTGTGAAACCAAAGAAAAATGTTGGACGAGCCATTATGATTTCAATATCCATAAGTTTACTCATTTATTTACTTCTTGCATGGGCTGTTTCAAGTAATTTATCTCTATCTGGAATTATTAACGCAAAGGACTATGCTCTTGCTGAAGCCGCTAAACCAGCCTTCGGAAGTTATGGTTTGTGGTTTACTGTGGCAATTGCAATTCTTGCAACAATCTCAGGGATAATTGCTAGTGTATTTGCCGTGTCTCGAATGCTCGCTATGTTAACAGACATGAAACTCATTCCACATAAGCACTTCGGCATGCCAGGAAGCATTCAGAAACATACTCTTGTCTATACAATTGTTATAGCGATGGCGCTCACAATATTTTTCGACTTAAGTAGAATCGCTTCTATGGGCGCAATTCTTTACTTGGTGATGGACATGATTGTTCATTGGGGAGTCCTCAAGCACCTGCGAGAAAAAATAGGAGCAAATTCATTCATTGTTGTGATGGCACTCGTATTTGATGCCATTGTCCTCGGAGCATTTGTATGGGTTAAAGCCACTTCAGATATACTCGTGGTCGGTGTGTCCATTTTATTGATCATCATTATTTTTGCAGGAGAGCATTTCTTCCTTAAGCGAACAGCATAAATTCCGATTGGTTGGAGACGAAAACTTAAATATTTATTTAAGAAGAGATCAAATACCAAATAAAGTAACTTCCTAGCTAGAATCTTACAGGCTGCATTTTAAATCAATACATAAAAGGTTACAACTAAATTGAGATAGCGATTAACCATCTTAAGGACATGCTATCGCCATGGATTTTTTGTGTGTAAGCTTGCCTAATTTTTCTAGTATTTGTTCTTAGTTATCATAAACAAATATTTGTCCCCTTTTCGGATTATGTTGAGATTAAACAATAAAGGAATTCATGATTTCACATTATTAGAATTAACGAGAGTATCCATATACTAAAAACACTATGAACACGGGGTTTTTGGCTCAAAGGCCTCTCACTTAATTAAGTGAGAGGCCTTCCCTAATGAGGATAAAAAGAGTGTCTAGTAAAGGGTTCTGTTATTCAAGTGGTTAGCCAGGTTTGATTTGGTCCATATAACCAACAATATCCTGTTCGGACATTTCTCCTGTGATGATTTTTACAATTTTCCCTTGCGGATTGACCAAGATAGTTGTCGGCAATGGACGAATATTATAAGCGTCCATTACACTTCTGGTTTTGTCGATGACAATCGGGAACGTTAGATTTCGTTGTTCCGCATATTTTCTCACTTCGAAATCAGATTGTGCTATATTAACTGCCAAGATTTGTACGCCCTGATCCTTATATACTTGATACTGTTTTTCTATTAGCGGGAATTCTTTTTCGCACGGTTTGCACCATGTCCCCCAGAAGTTAATAAATACCCCTTGTCCTTTGTAGTCAGACAGCTGATGCTGCTTGCCATTTAGATCAACTAAAGTAAAATCCGGTGCAGCATCTCCGATCTTCAATACTCCACTTTGTTCCTTTGTTGCATTGCTATAGAGTGTAAAAGCGATGGCTCCTATCATAACTATTAAAATGGCCGTCCTCATCAAAAAACGATTCTTCTTTTTAGTAGCCATGCTATGTCCCCCCTGTTGTCTTTTTAATTTGCATAGTTCGAATGATGACCTGGTTCGAACTGTCTTTATCCCTTTTAGAAGCTCTCTGATGTAGAGAATCAACAGAGCAAACAACCATATTAGTTTCCACTTCTAGCATTATAGTCATAAAATATGTGTTTTTTATGAAGAAATCAGAATTTCTATAACTCGATCTTAGGAAATAATTAAATTAAAAAACAAAACTCAGCTTGTAGAAGACTGGATTTTGTCTCGCGATGATGAAAATTCTATTTCTTATTGGAGTGATTAAAATAACCTTTAACGAGTCAAAATAAACTATACTTTCATAGACATAAAAAGTGCATTTGTTTTTACCATTTTAAAGGGTTAATCTGTTTGAGCGAAAAGAAAAAAAGCTCTAGTCCTAGTTGGGACAAGAGCTTTCTATAGGGCAACAGTCTTTCTTCGCCATAACCATGCGTATATTCTGTTGTGGAAGAAACCCTTTAATGACTTTGCAGTGGTCAAGTTAGTGTTTAATATATTTTCAATAGTAAAATCGCTCATTTTTTTCTAAATCTTTATTTTAAATCCATTTCCATCGATGACATTTTTTTCATTTTATCTTCCATCTGACTCATCATCTTTTTGATACTTGTTATTTTCTCGATTTGCTGTTGTGTTAATTTCCCGCTCTCTTGCAAGTCTCGAAAGAGAACACCCATTTCTTTTTTCATCTTTTCGTGCTTCTCCATCATAATTTTCATTTCTTCATTCATCTTTTCCATTTTGTCGGAACAGTTTTCCTTTGCTTCTTCACTGTTTTGTAAATTAGGTTGAACAACCTCCGCATGAACAGAAGTTCCTACATGAGTGGTAACGACTAACCCAATTAATAAAGCAATTACGATTCTAAGCGTTCTTTTTTTCATGTTATAATCACCTCCATCAAGTATATATGGAGTTTAACCTAACATCACAAAAAATATGTACATAAATAATAGTAGAATAAAGCCATAGTTTTTCGAATTTTCCCGAATTCAATCTTTTGGGATAACGGTTCCTTCAGCGGTTTAAGACATTTTTAAGGTATCAAACAATATTCTTCACCTCCCCGTAGTTAACAGTGATTTCTAGTTTATACAGGGATGACAGTACAATTTTTCCTCAGTCACAATCCCTAGAATTAGTTATATCCCTTCCATATTTGATGTAAATGGATTCCCCGTATCGCTTATGATGACATACCTTACCATGGTGTCTTGGCATCCTTTGTGTCTGTTCCGCCTTAAAGGACTTTTAGCACGTGAATGCATGAAACAAGGTAGATGGCTCTTGTTTCTCTTTTGAATAACTTACTGCCTCAGTTCACAATGGACTGCTTCTTACACAGGAAATGCTCTTTCTAATTCAAACCCCCGTGAGCCCTCTAACAAGAGTGCTCCTTTTATTGTGCTTATCACTTAACAACTCATAAGAACCAATAAGTGAACGTGTCATTAATACCTGATAACAAGAAAATAATTGCAGCTATCTTTGTCAGCCATTGATTCAATGATTTTGTTTTATTATGTCCGAACAATCAACTAAAATAAGTACAAATATAAGTAATGGAATCGCCGTCCCTATTGAAAAAATTACAGGTAATAGTATCCTACCTGTAGTGTTGATACCCAAAGGAACTAATAGACCAAAAAAGAGCCATACTAATGTTGGACAAAAGGCAAATGCGACGCCAAAACCAAAGGAACCTATAGGTGATTCTTTTGGAATTTCACTTTTCAGCCACTCACTAAAGCTTGTACCAAACGATAAATGGAATCGGGAAAAGCCGAGAAAATATAATCCAGCTAGGATCATGACCGGGCCAATTATTTTTCTAACGAAAATTATTATAGATGCATTCCCGTTCACAGTTGTTAGCTGTAAACCTAAATAAATTGCAGTTCCTCCGCCAAGTGTATAAATCAATGTTTTACCTACGATAAAAGCAAACGTTTGGATTAGTGTCTGTCTTCTGTTCGTCGCATCTCTTGATACAAAGGCAATCGCACTGCCATTTGTTGTCACTTGGCAAGGTGATGTGGTTGCTGCTAACCCAAGCAATTAAGCAGTGAAAATAGTAATATTACACTGTTATGTAATATTTAATATCGGGTCAACAAGCTTTGTTCCTAGTTGTGTTAAAAGTGTATACCATTGTAAACTTAAGTTATGGAGAAGTTCCCTCAATCCTTTTCCTCCTTGTTTTGTTGTTTTTATATATTAAAATAGGCCCAGCAGCGCTTTTAACATCTGTGCAGACAAAAAGTTAAGGATGTTCTATTACTTTCTATGTGTGTAAATATTCTTCCATTTCTATTTCTCCGTTAACGAGTCTTATCTTCAACTGATCAAGAGGACTCTGTTGAGTCATATCTCTTTTTTTCTTATCTTTTGAACCTCCACAACAACTCACGAGAGAATCACCTCCTTCTCTTTGTAACTCTAATATACTTAACATTTTTGTGGAAATCGTGGAGCTTATCAATTGAATTATAAATCCTTGCTTATTCAGATGTAGGAAATACCCTGATAATTCCTCATAGAAACAAGGTGGAATATTCCCCAAAGGCATTAGCTTTTCTTCTTTATCAAAGATACACATGTATTTTATTTCATCTAGGTTAAATCCCTTTGAAAATAGTATTACTCTGCTTCTTTTTCATCATCAATGGAGTCCATGAAGTTTCCGCAATCATTCATCATTTTTTGCCCTTCAGGGGAATTCATGGCGTTCATCATGTTGGTCATGTTTCCATTTTTCATCATGTTCATCATTCCGCTGTCACTGGCATTCATCATACTGCCCGTTTCACCGTTATTTAACCCACTGGCAAACCCTGTTGTGCTTACTACTAATAGAGCTGATAAAGCAAGCGACAAGACAAATGGTATTTTTTTAAGTTTCATTTTTTCTTCCTCTCCTTTCTCTTCTAGCTTTAATATAGCCATTAAATTTGTGGAATTTGTGAAGACGTGAAGGTTTTTATTTTTTATTTCCTAAAAAAGCTTTCCTCTTTTCAAATTCTTGTTCATCAATTTCCCCGCGTGCAAATCTTTCTCTCAGAATTTCAATTGCGGAATCCCCTTGCTTTTCAAACATTGAGGAATCAGCTTTCTTTGTACCTAGTTTCATTATTAATAACACGATTCCATATATAATTAAACCCAACACAATAACCCAAACTATCATGTTGAGAATCATGCCTCCACCCATCATTGACATCATCGTTTTTCCCTCCATTTTTAAATCTATTTATTGTTATTGAACTATGGATTTTCCATTTTCTTTTGATTTAGTTCTGTTTCTATTCGTTTTCTTGAGAAAAATTTATCGGGCTTTAAACAAAATTGTTTTGTTCTACCAAATTCTCATGTTACGTTTTATCTTCTGTTGTATTAAATTTATATCCGACACCCCAAATTGTCTTAATTGGATTATAGGAAAGTCCTGCTTTTCGAAGTTTTTCCCTTATATTCTTCACGTGAGTATCAATCGTTCGAAAATCATGAACGTCCCCTGTTCCCCATATTTTATCTAACAATATCTCTCGTGTATAAACCATTTTGGATTGGCTTGCAACTAAAGAAAGAATATCAAACTCTTTCGGAGTCAACTCGACAACGGTATCTTTAACTATTACTTCTCTACTTTCACTATCTATCGATAAACCTTCAAAGGTCAATAGTGCATCACTAGTTCCCTCTTTTTTAACCTTCTCCCGGCGAAGCAAGGCATTGACACGAGCAACTAATTCTTCAGGAGCAAACGGTTTAACCAGGTAATCATCTGCTCCAAGATTCAAGCCACGGACTCGATCCTGAACATCATTTCGAGCGGTTAACATCAGAATGGGCATTTGCTTCATCTGACGAATGGTTGAGCAAACTTCCCACCCGTCAATATCTGGCAGCATAATATCCAACACCAGTAATTCGTAAGGATTTTGTCGGGCCATTTGTATGGCTTCATAACCATCCCTAGCTTCATCAACCCGAAAATCCTCTTTTTCTAAATAAATCTTGATAAGATTTCTCATATTCCATTCGTCATCGACTACTAAAATTTTATATTTCATAAACAGCCCTCATTTTTGAATGCCTATTCTTATTCTAGTTTAAAAGTTTGTAGTATTTGTGAAGTTCTTCTAAATTGTCTATTCAATCTTCTTTGTTATACTAGCCTGTTATTTAAATCCTCCTAAAATCACGAAAGTAAAACAAATTCCCGCTCTATATCTATACCCAGTAGAAGCGTTTTTAAAGGTGGCCACATGAAAAATCTGCTAAATTAAATTGACATGCGTCTTAAAAACCTGTGAATCCATTAAAGAAATTATTAGATAGGAAAGAGGTTAACTTTGTCATCCAATCGAAATACAGGATGACCCCCATTATTAGCATGGCAACTCCACCAATTTTCATAATGATACGATTGTACTTTTTTACCCACTTCATTCTTCCTATAAAAAAAGACATAAAAAAGAATGGAATGGAGAACCCCAGTATATAAGCAATCATATAAACAAGCGCTTGATCGGGGTTAGAAACTCCTAATGCAATGACTCCGGCAAGTATAGGCCCTGTACACGGTGTCCATCCTGCTGCGAAGGCAATGCCAATAACACTTGATCCCAGATAACCACTAGGTCGGTCTTTGAATGTCATCCTTTTTTCCGTCATCATAAATTTCGGTCTAAAAACTCCTAATATGACTAGGCCTAATAATACGATTAATATAGCACCTAATTGTCGGATTAAGTCTCCATAGTAGCTGAATAAATCACCGAACAATGAAGTGGAGAATCCAAGTGCAATAAAAATGATGGAGAATCCAATTAGAAAAAAGGTAGTATGTAACATGGCCCTTTTTTGTAGGAGTCCTTTGCCATTTTGTAATTCATCAACCGACATACCTGTAATATAAGACAAAAATGCCGGATATAAAGGCAGGCAACATGGGGATATGAAGGATAACACCCCGGCTGCAAAGGCCAATAGCAAGTTTACATCTTCCATTCCTGTCACTCCCTCTTTCAACTGGTTTAAATTATTTCAGGTTATCAAGAATTCTTCAATATCCCCTAAAAAATTCCACAAATATAACTATTCATTAAATCTCATTTCCCCTGGTATAACAACGCTAAAAGGAAACTCAATGACTTCCCCATTAGCCATTGTTGCCTTTACTTTCATTTCCATTGTTCCAGCAGCATGCAGGATATTTCCAGTAATTTTAAATATTCCATCCTCAATCTTGAACGCATTATAGCTCACTTCGTAGTTAGGTGGCATAGATAAAACAACTTCAACTTCGTTTACCTTTTCACCTCCAAAATCCATCGTTAAAAAATTTAACCCTGGATTTAAAGGAGCAAAATCCACACTTAAATGGACATTTTCTTTTTCTGACGATGAAGGGTATACCCCTTGTTCAGCTGATCCTGGAGTTGAAACCACCAGGACTGAGGCAAATAGTAAAATTAATGAAGCATAGACTATTTCCACCCGTACTCGAATCATAATTTTGGTTACAGCCTTAACAGTACCCTTTTTTATTGCCTCTCTTTGAATGAATCCAATCATTACTATTATCAGGGTTAATATCATCTTGAAGACAATTGCTTTCCCCCACTCACTCTTTACAAAGCTTTCAATTGTAAAAGAGGGGACATATTGGTATGTCATATATAGTCCAGTAACTATAATGATCACTAAACTGATAAGTGCCCATTTTGAAAAAATCAGTAGAGTATGTTGTAGGAATTCCTTTAGTTTTTCTTTTCGGGGTATGGTGATTAGTGCATATAATCCTCCAATCCATATCGAAGCCGCCACTAAGTGTACTGAATTTACCATTAACGATATATAGCCACCATAACGTGGATAAGCCGCATGGCCGGTGATTAAGGGCAATAGTAATAATGACACACCGAAAAATAATAATTTTGCTTTGTTAAGAAGAAGGCCTGTGGTTAACAATCCCACCTGCACCAACGGGATCCAAACAAACTTTAGTGACAAAAATTGCATGAACGAGAGGCTTTCCAATTGTCCTTTTTGGACGGCCAGCATGAGCGCAACACCCACCATAACTAAAAGCAGAAGAACAAGGGACAGCTTCTTACGTTTCTGGGAGGCTTGTTTTTTCTGAATGACTGTACGGAAGAATGCATCTCCAAATAAAATGGAAATACCCATAAAAAATATCCAGTATCCTATTTGTTTTACCCCCATACTTTCAAACCAAAAAGACTTTGTGGGCTCTCCCTTATTAGGTTGTGTGATGGGGGTGAACTGGTCAACAGCAAAGTAATACACATCAATTATATCTGGCTGGTTCCCATCACCCACAGTGCTGGGACGTGCATACCACGTTACTTGATATGTTCCTTGAGGTAATTCTTCATTAAACTCCACCACCATATGATTGGGGTCTTCAGGATCAACAAAAGGTTCTTTTATGCTAATTGATTGTTGATGATCATCAAAAACTCCGATAGCCGTTATTTCAACGGGTTGATCAAACCAAAGATTCATTTTCCGAGGAGAACCAACTACAATCTCACCATCCTTAGGTGAATGTTTCAGGATTATTAGATTTTTTCCCTTCTGGATACTTTCATGTTCAACTACCTGGAAACTAAATTTTTCTTTGACGACGAAACCATCTAACGCGATTGCACTGATTCTTGCCAAATAGCGGCCTGGTGATAATGTTTCAGTTAATTCACTGATTATATGAGTTTTATCCTCTGGATCCACCATCGTTTGTTCTAATTCAATCTCATTTCCCGAATCGTCCTTTAACTGAATCGATTCACGATGTATTACAACAGGGTCCTGAAACCAAAATTCGAGGGTTTTCGGGCTTTCAGTCAGCTGCTCTCCTTCTGTCGGATATGTTTGTTCCACAGTAGAATGAGCAAACCCAGAGGTTTCCGGTAACATAATGTAAATCAAAAATATAGCCATTAACATAACAAAATACTTTTGGACACCCCTCAAAGTTACTTCCTCCCTGCCTCTTGAAGACTAACTAATTGATGATTATTACCTTTAAAAAGTTCTCTCTAAGTTGTACAGTTTTCTTCCTCCGGGATATTCTCTTCAGTATCTCCATCTACTTGTCTACTATTAAATCTCCCGTCAAATTACAACAATAGATAAAACCGATTACTTTTCATGACCACCCTTTTTACCTGATTCTTTTTCAGTTTCCGGCAAAATTTGTTCCATATACTCAGCTATCTGAGACTCTGTTAAACTGGAAGTGATTCGTTCAACCACTTTTCCATTTCCATCGATCAGAAAGCTAACTGGAATTGCTACTACACCGTATGAATCTACTGCTTCGTGGTGAGGATCAAGCAGAATAGGGAATGTTAATCCATATTCCGACACAAAACTTTCGACGACCGGTTTAGGTTCCCCGACATCTATCGCTAAAATTGTTACACCTTTTTCTTTAAATACTTCATACTGACTTTGCATGAATGGCATTTCCTTTTTACACGGCGGACAATAAGTAGCCCAGAAGTTCAGAAATACGCCCTGCCCCCTGTAATCGCTGAGCTTTACAGTTTCTCCTTCAAGTGTGGTTAGTTGAAAGTCAGGCGCTTGGTCACCAGTGGCAACGGCTGTCCCACTACTCTTGATATCCAAAAGATTCGTGTATAATACATAGACTATAACCAAAGCAAGCCCAACCAAGATAATTGTCTTCACGATTGATTTACCTTCGACACTCAAACTACAACACTCCTAAAACAATTCTTAACCGTTAAATAATACCGAGTAATAGCAAATTCTTTTATCTAAGTTAAAATAGCACAATTTATAAGTTCTAACTGTCACTCAGCATATCTCTCATGTTCTAAATCCTCTACAAAATAAGAAGAATGATTAATCCTCGGACTTTTCTCTGTTTTTATAAAAACTATAGACGGGATATTTCAAGAAAATAATATGAAGAGAGTGTAGTGAATTCCAGTAAAAAATGGCAAACTGTCTGACGACTTTGGTTGCCATCTCCATAAATTTTGGTCGGTTTCTTTTTTTGTAACAATGATTTTGAAGAAAGGGTAAAAATTTCTACTCTGTTTCCGACTTCAGGTTTATTCCTTGCCCCTTATCAGCTATTAGATTCCAGTTCTGCCCGGAATCTTCGGTCAAGTAAATATCTTTTTCAGCTGTTGCAAATGTGATTTGCTTTTCGTTTTGTGGATTAACAGCGATATAGCTAATTGTATTTCCCTCGCTTAGCGAAGGAATGGAAAGTAGTATTGGTTCCTTTGTTTCACTAACAAATTTTGTAAGTGTCATCTCGTCAGAAGTACTTCCTGCAATTAATTCCCCTTTTGCAGAAAATGCAACTGCTGTAGTCGGAGAATCTGAAACTGAATTAAAGGATTGTCCGAAGTCGTTTGAAAGAAACACGCCTTCGCCAGTTCCTAGTGCGACAATTGCCTCATTTGTCGGATGTACTGCTATTGTATAAATAGGACCTTGCAAACCAGTCATATCACTTCTTGTCCATGTTTTTGTATCATCTGTCGAGTAATATAAACCAGCTTCATCCATTCGTGAATTTGCTTGTGGATTCATCACATATATCGCATGCGTATTATATCCCACTGCCATTCCATGAAAATCTACTTCCTGATAAAGGTCCAACATTTCAAGGGTTTGTCCCATATCAGTAGTTTTAACGACACCGAAAGGGTTTTTCAAAGATGAGCCTGCTCCTGGATGTCCACTGCTGTAAAAACCATCGTCCACCATAGAAAAGCCCATATAGTCATGTTTTCCGCCTTCTGTGCTACTCCAAATTCCGCCTTTAAAAACTTTTAAGCCGTCATGCGCCGGGATGTAAATTTCGGAATCTTCATTTGTTATTCCTAACCCGTGGATATCCATCAACTCAACTTCATTTTCTTTTCCATCGCCATTTATCGCTGAAAAAGTACCTGTTGTGAAAAGCAACAACAAGGAAACAGCAGAAATCCATTGGCTAATTCTTAACCACTTCTTCAACCGATCTCTTTTGCTTCTTCCTTCTTGATTTTTTACGTTTACTTTCTTTAAAAGGTTTTTAAGTAACAACCATGTAATGACTCCCAAAACCAATAAAACTAGCGAAATTATTATTCCGTTGGTAACCAAACCATTACCTGCAGTTTCTTGGCTGTGTTCCGCTTCTGTTCCGTGTGCGAACACACGAACTGGAACAGTATATAAAAGGATAATCAAAGATGTAAATAGTGACGTTAACTTCATAATATTATCTCCTCTTTTTTCTATAGAATAAATAGAACACACCCACTAAAATAAGGGGAATTCCCATCCACAAACATATTTGAACAAACGTTTTTAAATAAACGGTTATTCCTTGATTTAACATTAAGGTTCCAGACATTGTTAAGCACATAAGTCCGATAACGATTAATAAGCTCGCAAACATGAGCTCAATCCTTTTCATAGAGCTTCCCCCTTTGCGACTGGAAATTCCAGCTCAAAACATGTCCCTTTTCCAACTTTACTATTTACCGTAATGGTTCCCCCTTGCAGTTCGACAAGTTGTTTCACAATAGCCAATCCGAGTCCAGTGCCTCCAAACTCTCTTGACCTTGATTTCTCAACTCGATAAAAGCGTTCAAACAAAAACGGGATATGCTCTGGTGGGATGCCGATACCTGTGTCTTCAACCATTACCTTTATAGTGTCGGAGAAACTGGTAAGTTGTATTTTTACTTGTCCATTTTCAGTATACCGGATGGCGTTTTCAATTAAATTGATGAGAACTTGTTCCATTCTTACCCCATCAGCATCTATACTCGGGAGGTCATACGATTGGTTAAACTCTACCTGTATCTCTTTTGCCTGTGCTTTCATTCTTGTCTTCAGCAGTGCATTTTCCACCACTTCCACCAAATCCACTTCCTCAAAAACTAATGCAATCTTTCCTTCCTCCATCTTGGCTAACTCAAACAAATCTCTGACCAACTTAGACATTCGGCTTGCTTCAAGCTGGATGATTTGTAGGTATTGCTTTTTTTCTTCTTCACTTTGATAAAGATTGTTTTCTAATGCATTTGCGTACCCTTCCAAATACGTAATAGGTGTTTGCAACTCGTGTGAAATATTAGCTAAAAACTCCCTCCTATTGGAACGATACCGATGGAGTTCAACAGCTAGATCATTTACAGCCGTCGCAAGCGAGCCAATTTCATCATTTGAGCCGCTCGAAACCCTCGTGTTCAAATCCCCTGTCGCTATTTTACGGGTTGCTTTTTCCATTTCTAAAAGAGGGTTTGATAATTTGCGGGATAAGATGTAGGTAAAACCAAGCGCTAAGAAAACAGCCCCTATTCCTGCTAAAGTTATGGACCTTTTTATCAAACCTAACGATTGGTACAAGTCTTCGACCGAAGCCAGAACGAAAATCCCACCTATTAGCTGACTTTCAGAATAGATTGGCTTTCCGGTTCTTAAATAACGACTATTGTCTATGTCATCGTAATATTCACTTTGAATAACTAATTTTTTTTCCAGCTCATCCAACTCATCTGAACGAATACTGCCCCCTTTGGGTAAACTTGGAATGCCAGAATTCGCAACAACCGTTCCCTGTTCATCAACAATGACAATTTCCTGTTCTGTCACCGAGGCGAGCAACTCAAACATCTCAAGCTGCTGTTCATCCAGGGAGTTGATTGAGTTTGCATAACGATCTGATGCCTCATCCACTTGTTCTTGTACCTTGTTAAAATAAAATTCGGAAAATAGTTGATTCACGACAAAACCCAGAGGGAACAAGATAGCTAATACTAGAAGTAAAATGCTAGTGCCTAATTTAACAACGATGCTATTCCACTTCATTGTTCATCATCCGGTTCCTGATATATGAAGTCTTTGCACTACACTGTTTTAAGGGGTTGAAAATTTCAATAAAATATTCGTCAACCTCGGTTACCCTCTCAGCCTTTTCCTGTAAGACTTCTTCTCTACTCTTCACTGACTCACTTCCCTTACAACGGATTACTTGGTAGCACGTCTACATCATTCAATCTTTCTTTCCGTGCCCACTTAAAGAAAATATAGCCGATCATTGTTCCGTATACAAATTCTTGAACAACTTTCATTATGACTCCACCTGTTTTTTGATCTTCTAACGGTGGAAGAAGGGCAAATAATTGTGGCGCCTCTGAAAATACGGTATAAAATGGTTGATTTGTAAAGATGATAAGGGCACAAGCCGGTGTTAGTAGTATTCCTGCTGCAAAAATATAACCAATTTTCTGAATCTCTGACAACTTATCCAATTCCTTGATAACCGGTATAAGTGGAACCCACATAGCTAATGCAGTCGATGCCAAAATAAGGTGTGTCAGGTTGTGCAAAAGGTTATTGGCAACGACTATATTAAATATTAATGGAATATGGTAAAAAGAAAATAATACATTGAACAAAAGCAATGGAATCAATGGATATTTTAAAAAGCTGAGTATTTTAATTCTCAAACCAAAATGAATAATGGGTGCAACAAACCGTTTGGGTAAGCCTAACAAAAGTAACGGTGGGAAAACAGTATAGACCAAAGATTGCTCTAACATGTGGGCACTAAACAAATAATGATCTCCGAGTAAATGGAGGGGACTCCCTAAAGTGACATATAGAACAACTAAAGCAGAGAAGAAGAAGGCAAACTTCTTGGAAAAGTCTTCTTCCGTTTTGAACTTATAGACAAAAGCCGCCAAAATAACAACCATTGTTCCCGCCAACATTAAATTCCATTGACTATATATGTCAGCTGCACCATTTTGTTCATTAAAGCCATTGTGCGCCAATACATTACCCATCGGGTTAAAAATTGTTACTACTATAATTGCCATTAATAACATGCTGATTTTTTTCATTACTTCCCTCTACTTCACTAGTTATTTTTCGACTTTGTACTTGAAGAAAGTAAGAGAGCTTATATGGTCCAGTAAGTGATGGTATCCAAGATTCCTAGCACAACTAAAATCAAACCGGAAACTCTTTGGACATAAAATCCAACCTTCCTCCCTTTTCTCATCACTGCACCACTTGCCCCGTAATACCAAATCAAAAACATGGCTATGAATAACGGCAAAGAAGTTCCTATTGCAAACAAACTTGGTAAAACAACTCCATAGGACGTGGAGAGAACCACGGGCATTAACGTCACAAAGAATAAAACAAACATTGTAGGACAAAAACCTAACGAAAAGCTGACCCCCATTAAAAAAGAGCCGATTTTTCCTTTTTTAAAAAACCTTTTTGGTATTTCCAATAATGTAAGCGTCCCTTTCATCTTGATCAGACCTAACATGAAAATACCAACAATGATAAACAGCGGGCCAATTACTTTCCTGAACCATGGAAAGTATAATGTAAGCCGAGACTCAAATTCGTTCCCTAACATCCATACTAGCAATCCTAATCCTGTAAACACAGCAATCTTGCCCAAAGTGAAAAAGACAACATCGGCCCATGCAAGTTCTTTTTGGAGAGATTTATTTCCATAGAGAGTAATGGCGCCAATATTTCCCGTGAACTGGCAAGGCGCCATGGCTCCTACAATCCCGAGCAAAAGAGCAAATAAGATTGGAATATCCATAAAGTTGTTCAATATATTTAAAAATGGTTGCATCATACTATTACTTATTTGATTGAAAAATCCATACAACGGAACTCACCAACTTAATTAAATTTTCAACTTCTCAATAGTAATTGAAAAGTTTGTAGAAAGTATGAAGAAACACTTTTTTTAAAAATACCTTCTCATTAGAATAGACCCATTCAAAGACATCTCAGTCAGATAGACAAAAAAGACCTTCTGTAGGCCACGTTAAGCTTACAAAAGGTCAATCTATAAAGCGATTATTATTTCCTGTCCAAGATTACGGCCTTCTTTTAACCGCTCGTCATCCATTGTGAAACCCTTAACAAGATATTCACTTAAATGTTCCGTTGCCCATTGTCTAAATTGCGTTCTTCGATGGAAATTAATTCGATAACCGATGGCAAGAACCATTTCGAGATTTTAATGCTTTATCTTTCTTTTCACCTCTCTGGATCCTTCAACTTGAACTTGTAAGTATTCCTTACAAGTTCAATTCTCTAGTAGTTTCATCTCTTCGTGTGATGTTTTGTGGAGTTGTTTGAAATAACAACGCAATCTCCCTTTGCATCATCCAAACCGTGTCATCTACCAAAGGGACGTGGATTTTGGTTTCTCCACCTTCTGTTTGATACTTTAATAAACTTGTTTGATTTTCCATCTATCACCTCATCTGCTGTGATTCCTGGATTATCTCTATTCCTATTTCATGCAACATAATAAAGACAAGCTAGAATTTTTCTCTAATTTTTTTCGTAAGAAGGTGGCGTGGATCAAAAAGAGTACTTCACCTGTTATCCAGCAATCCGTTTCACGTATTTAATTACATTATAATCCAAATGAGATTAATTCTTACTATTATTACGAAGTAAGTAGTTACTAAATTGCTCTAATAAATATCCTCAATTCCTCCGCCGGGACTAATTTCCTAGAGATACCTCAAATTGGATGAATAGAATGTGTTAGCGCTCAGTTGTATTCAGTCTAAATCGTTAGTAAAACTCAACTTAAAGTCTGTAGATGCTCCGAATCGACTAAGTAAGGATGGTTAATAGATCCTCCAATTTTATTATATTTCTAACGCAAATTACAAAAAGTTAAGTATTATTACCTAGCTGAATATTGATTTACACTGAAAAGACCAATTTATAAATTTTTCCAGTAGATGCAAGGTATCTAGACAATTTTTGCATCTAACAACTTGACATTGTTGGATTCATTTTTTGTTTAATATTTCGGAGGGGTAAGGAATATTAGACAAAATAATTGTAATACATATACCAATAGTGTAATATTACACTATTGTTAGTTTAAGGAGATATACAGGAGGTGTGATAGTTATAAATAGAGAGCAAATAATCCAATTAATTTCTAACAAAATGAGACTGATTCGTTTAGAAAAAAATTATTCTCAAGACAAGATGGCTGACATAATGGGGATTTCCAAGAAAACACTGATTCAGATTGAAAAAGGTAGAACGTTGTCGAGTTGGACGAATGTAATAGCAGTCTGTGCATTGTTCAGGGACAGTGAAATACTGCAGTCTGTTTTAGGTGACGAGCCATTGGAAATAATCGAAACGATTGCACATAACGGTATAGAACGACCTATAGATAAATCAATGGGTGGAAGAGTGTGGTGGAAAGAAATTGAAATAAAAGGGGATTATCGATTGCAGCAAAATATAATCAGCCAACATTATCGTATTCTCGATGGAAAAAATTATCGGTGGTATAGTTCATTGGAATATGAAGAAGCTTCCATTCGTTTATACGAGCTAGCTCAAGATGAAATTGCGGACTCTAAAAGAAGAACATAGTCATAGACCTTAGTGTTTTTTAGTGGAGGATGATTTTATGGTAAAAGTTTATGTTCTGGAGAGTTTATGTGAGTCAATATTATATTGGTATATAAGCTATCCCGCTTATCAAAAGTAAGTCTATACTGATTGAAATGCGCTTCAGAAACAATCACTTGAAAATTTCCATGGCATATGGAAGATCATTTAAGTTTAAAGTGAGAAAAATATAACGTATCAGTACATACGACAAATCAAAAGATGAAGTCATACATTTCGTACAATCAGTTACCTGAAGGGTTAAGTTAAACAATTACAATATCCAGAGGAAAAACCATATGCCTTTGGTTTATTAATTTATTCATTACTCGGTTTATTGGTAGGAGTAGCTTTAATTTATCGGTCATTTGGTTACTTCTATATTCTCGACATTCTTTATTTCCTAGGATTAGGAGTACTTGCTTCTAATATATTTTATCATGTTTTATTTTTAATGAATGTATTATCAAAACGCAAAAAATGATGCATTTATACACAGGGCTGTTCGCATTAGAACTTTGATGGACGTTCCTAACTCTTAATAATCGTCTCGGAATATTATTTGTAAATGGTTTACTGCTATTTATAAGGATTTGTATACCCTTATACGGTTTTGGTTTCCCTGGTTATGGTTGAAAATCAGTTTATTTTTGCTGCGGAAAATTAGAAGAATTATAGTTCAAGTGTTTATTCTTCTAATTATCTTTAAAACTTACTGGATTTATTCGTAGCATAAAATCTTTCAATAATTTTTAATTTATCATCCTAAGAATAACTTTCCTATCATATATTTGGTTATGATGGGACCAATTGATAGGAGGGGACCTCCCCATGGATGTATATATTAGACAAGGAAATTCATTTTGGCAATTAAGCCAGTTGTATAACATTCCACTTCAACTTATTGTGGCTTCAAATAGGAATGTTCAACCAAGTCAGCTTTCAATCGGTCAAAAGGTCAGCATTCCCGGTTTTGTAGCGATAAATTATCAAATTAAGGCTGGAGATACTCTTTGGGGAATTGCCAGTAGACGAAATATAGATGTTCAAGCAATATTGCAGATCAATCCAGATATTAATCCAATGGCATTACAGATTGGGCAAACGATTCAAGTTCCACTGCGTATCACATGGAGAATTGTCGAGGGGCAGCAAGAGTATGATTTTGCAACGATGACGGACCATCTCAATCGATTAAAACGGGTGTATCCATTTCTACGTATTTCTAGTATAGGATCTAGTGTACTCGGAAATCCGATACCTGAAGTTCTCATAGGAAATGGAGCAAAAAAGGTTCACTATAATGGTTCATTTCATGCACAAGAATGGATTACAACACCAATAATTATGACCTTTTTAAATGATTATTTACTTGCTTTAACCAATCAATCTTCTATTCGTGGGCTATCCATGCTCCCACTTTATGCCCAAACACAACTGTCAATAGTGCCAATGGTCAATCCAGATGGAGTTAATTTGGTTTTAAACGGACCTCCGGATGAAGCACCTTGGAACACAAGAGTAGTAGAAATTAATAATGGCAGTACTGATTTCTCAGGCTGGAAAGCTAATATACGTGGGGTCGATTTAAATAATCAATACCCCGCTAAATGGGAGATTGAACAACGACGCAAGCCAGACGAACCTGCTCCTAGAGATTATCCTGGACCAAGTCCACTCTCTGAGCCGGAAGCAGTAGCAATGGCTGATCTTACTAGAAAACGTGATTTCAACCGAGCTCTTGCATTTCATACTCAGGGGGAAGTCATCTATTGGGGCTTCGAAAATTTAGAGCCACCTGAAGCAAGAACAATTGTGCAAGAGTTTGAGAGAGTAAGCGGATATCAGCCTATTCAAACAGTCGATAGTTATGCGGGGTATAAAGATTGGTTTATCCAGGAATGGCGACGTCCTGGCTTCACAGTTGAACTAGGTAGTGGTGTCAACCCACTGCCACTTTCCCAATATGAAGAAATATATCAAGAAAGTCTTGGCATTTTCCTTGTAGGATTGTATATGTAGACATCCTTTTATGACGTGATTTAACTACACTTGAAGAGGATTCTCTATACTATTTCAAGTCGGATTTTTAAGTCGGACTTGATTGCAATGGTACTACACCATCTTCCCAACAGTTTAGGGATTGTACTGCCCAATCTTGAAGGGGGTTTATCCGACGTGACTTTTCAATCAACGGGTGCATCGTCCTTTGAATTCTGTTGAGGGGAGAATGTTTCTGGCAAGTAATAAGTTAGATCCTTTTAAATGCTAGAATTACTACGAATTTAAATGAATGTCATGAGTTTTTTTTAGGACACCGCTAAAATGAGGTGAAAAAGCGGGAATTTCATATGAAAATATGGTGAGCGAATGCTCAGTTGGAAAAATTCACGTCCAAGTTGGAAAAACGGGAGGCCAAGTTGGAATTTTTGGACTCCAAGTTGGAAAAATCGGGCTCCAAGTTGGAATAGGATAAATATGTAATATGAAACCCATTGAGTTGCTGCACACTCAATATAATAAGAAAAGAGGCAAGCTCCTTCTAGCTCGACTTCGGAGTTGGAAGAATGTAAGACGAATGTTTCGTTTTGCTAACCCTCTCGGTCTGGCGCTTGGAGCTAGAGATAGCTACTTCAAGTTCAAAGGTGTAACTCTAAAAAACTTATATTTTCATATATAATAAAAAAGATGCCCTTACATTCATAATCATGTGAATGTAAGGGCGTTTTATAAATGTATAATTAATAATCACATATTAACTCAAGATTCCCTTAAGTTCGTTTAAACTGGGAAGATCCTCAAAGTGATTGACTTGAATCTGACCACTATCCGCTGAATAAGAAGGAATAGTCCATATCTTGTTTTTATAAGCATCTTCAAAGTCGGTTTCAACCATATCTATATAGTCTTTATTTCGTAAAGCTTCTTTAAATTCTATTGCATCTAACCCAACTTCGGTTGCGATTGTAGCTAAGACATCGACACTTTCAATATCCTCATCGCGTTCCCATACTGCTTGGAAGATTCGTTTGTGGTATTCATTAAATCTTCCCATTGTCTTGGCATATTTTGCCCCAATATGAGCTAGATAAGTATTAAACTTTTTTGATGGAGCCTTTACGATTAAGCCGGTTTCTTCTAGTAACTTTCCAATGAAAAGTTTAGCTTCCTCTCCATAGCCCTCAGGCTTTCCAGGCGGGTTTGCATTAGCAGGGATTTTCCAAGCTGTCCACTCTAACAGAATTCCTTGTTGTTGTAATGGTTTAAGAGACACCGTCTCCGTATAGCAAAATGGTCAAGTATAATCAAAATAGACTTTTAGTTTTTTGCCCATGTTAATCCTCCTTTTATGGAATTAAATACATTCCAATTTCGTAACTCCGATTTAATCTATTTGTTCTTTAACATGGTAGCCAGATGGACCCTGTTATAAGCAGGAATTCCCCGTTTTCAGTTTTTATTAAGCGAAAGAATCCTATTTCCCTTGATCATCCACCAGTTTTTCTTCCAAGACCAGTGTACCATCTGTCATTTTGTATACTTTATCGCAATAGCCAACCAAGCGTATGTCATGGGTAACGACGATGGTTGTTGTATTTTTACTTTTTGTTTCCTTTTGTAGTAGGCTCATTACTTCAAACGCTCGGTCAGAATCGAGTGACGCGGTCGGTTCATCAGCCAGTATAATGGAAGGATTGCTGTAGAGTGCTTTTGCAATGACAACCCGCTGGCGTTCCCCACCCGACAGGTCAGACGGGTATTTATTTCGGAGCTCGCCGATTCCAAGGTTGTCGTATAGTTGCTCCAGTTCAGCTTTCGTCATATTCCCTTTTTTGTTCTTATCAAGTAACCTCATTTGATTACCCACAGTCAGGAACGGTACAAGATTGGATGCCTGTAACATGAACCCAATCTCTTTTAGCCTGACTTTCGAACGCTTTTTCTCACTTAACGCCGTAATGTTTTGACCGTTAATGATGACGTCACCTTCAGACGGGGTTTGTAAGCCTCCCGCAATCGTTAGGAATGTACTCTTACCAGAACCTGAAGGGCCAATTACTGCAATCAATTCCCCACGTTCCGCTTGGAAATGGGTTTCTTTTAGTGCGTCCACTTTCTTGTGGCCTGTGCCAAATGACTTCGTAACTTGATTTAATTCCAAATTAGCCATGATTTATCCTCCAATCGCTTTCAGCGGATCGATTTTCACTATTGTCCATACAGAAAATACAGCCCCAAGAATCGCAACGATAATCAAGATGGCACCATACAAAATCATGGTTACAAGATCAAAGGATACTGGAACAGCTGCTGGTAAGAATGCGCCTGAAATGAGTGCCAATATAAAGCCGACAACCACTCCGATCACTGATAGGATGAAAGTTTGAGCGATGACGGATCGTGATAGGTAGCCGTTTGATATTCCCTGAGCTTTCATGACGCCAAACATGCTGATTTTTTGTACAGTTAGGACATACAAGAAAATCGCTACAATGACAGACGAAATGACAAATAAGAAATAAATCATAAACGTTAACGTTAAACTTTGTTCCGTATAGCCTGGCAAGCTTGTAATGAACTCTTCCATTTCTACCACTTCAAGTGATTCATTACCCGTTACGTTTGAAAGATCATCTGTACGGAGTACGATCCCATTGATTTGGTCGTCACTTACTTCTGCCGCTTCTCCAAATTTCACACGTTGGAATGTGGCGAGTTCTCCATATAAAACTGGTGCTGCATTAAATCGTGCATTCTCTGTAAATCCAACGATTTTCAGTGTTTCGTCTGTTGAGGACAATTTCAACTCATCCCCAAGCTTAAAGCCTTCTGCTTTTAAGGCATCACTCGCAATGACTTCATTGTCAGCTACAAATTCTTCCCCTTCAGAGACTTCTGGCATGATAAATTGATCTTTATTAATCCCGAAAATGGCTACATTCGCCTTATTACCACCATTTGTAGCGACCGCGTTCAGTTGACCAATGACCGCAATGTCATCCGCTTTAATATCCTCTGCATCTCCGAGCGTCATGGAAGATTGAGGCATACTCTTATCAGACTCTTCCGTCACGACGATGGCAGTCGCTTGCCATTTATCGACCGCTTCTCGATTCAAGTTCTCAAGCCCGCTTGCTAGACCTGACAAGAAGAACACTAAGTATGAAACGAGCATCAGAACACCCGTAATCAATATAAAGCGCAATTTGTTCTTTTTAATTTCATTCCATGCCAAAAACATCTTCCGACACCCCCATTTATATTTTATTTTTGTATGCAATAGCCTATGAATATTTCTTTCTCTTAGTATCCGAGTCAATTTCATAATAAAAAATCTAGTAATATAATAAGAACAAAGTTGATTTCCGCTCCAGGCGGACGCTTTC
>NZ_ALJG01000319.1 GCF_000286315.1 Paenisporosarcina sp. TG20
CTTTGCCCGGTTTTTCTTATTTCTTCAATTCTTGAACAGTAAACTTAGCGATTTCATAATAGTAATCTCCAATTACACGAAGGCCTTGATCAAAATTTTCTAAATGAAAATGTTCATTTGGTGCATGAATATTTTCAGAAGCTAAACCAAAGCCCATAAGCACAACAGGGATATCTAAAATTTCATCAAAGGCAGCGACGATAGGAATTGAACCGCCACCGCGAATAAAAGCTGTAGGTACATTATATACTTTTTCATAAGAACGTCCTGCTGCTTGTATCGCGGGATGATCAAATGGTGTGATAAATGGTTGCCCTTTGTCAAACTCTGTTATTTCTACTGAAACACCGATGGGTTTATTTTTTTCGATATGAGCTTTTAATTTTGCAATAATTTCATCAGGATCTTGATTTGGCACTATGCGACATGTAATTTTAGCGCCCGCTTCAGCAGGAAGCACTGTTTTAATCCCTTCACCAGAAAACCCACCGAAAATTCCATTGATTTCTAAAGTTGGTCGAGCCCATGTGCGCTCTGTATAGGTATAACCCTTTTCGCCAAATAAAGCGTCTATGCCAAGTTCTTTTTTTAATGACTCTTCATCAAAATTAAGTGAAGCATAGGCCGTACGTTCTTCATCTTTAAGGGGGATAACATTGTCATAGAAACCTTCTACTTGAATCGTACCTTCCGAGTCGTGGAAGGAATCAAGTACTTCTACTAATGCGTGAATCGCATTTTGAACTCCGCCACCATATAAACCAGAGTGAAGATCGCTTTTTGCACCTTTAATATCAATTTGAACACCAGCCAAACCACGCAAACCGTAACATACAGCTGGTTCTCCTGGGCCTTGCATTCCAGTGTCCGAAATGACAATAATATCGGCTTTGAGTTTATCAGTATTTGCCATTAAATACTCAGGTAAGTTAGGGCTACCAATTTCTTCTTCACCTTCGATACAGAATTTCACATTGACAGGCAATGTGCCTTCAGTTTGTAATAAAGCTTCTACAGCTTTTATATGCATGTAAACTTGACCTTTATCGTCGCTTGCACCACGCGCAAATAATTTATTATCGCGTACTTGTGGATCGAAAGGTTCTGAATCCCATAAGTTTAATGGATCTACAGGTTGAACGTCATAATGTCCATAAACTAAAATAGTTGGTTTTCCTTCAGCGTGCATCCAATCCGCATATACAACAGGAAGACCTTTTGTTTCATCAATTGATATGTTTTCTAATCCTATATCTTTCAACGAACTTGCTAACCACTCTGCTGCTGTTTTCATATCTTCTTTATGAACAGTTAATGCACTGATACTTGGAATGCGTAAAAATTGTTTTAATTCGTCTAAATGTTCATCACGTTTTGATTCAAAATAATTATTTAAAGCTTGTAAATGGGTCATTCAAATTCCTCTTTTCGCAAGATTTTGATAGTAAAAAGTATAGCACAATTGATTAACATTGCGATTACTCTTCCTTCTAAGTGGAGACCAAGGAGGAAAAATCCTAGGGTTCTTTAACTAGACTATTGAACTAGTAGTGATTATTATTTACGCTTATTCGTGCACTAATAAATTGATATTAAAGTTCTATAAGCTTAGGAAGATGCAACAGGGTTAGATTTCTTAAGGTTAAGATTACAATTTATGTAAGAAATCTCAGGCAGTATAAGAACAAATATAGGACATTGAAATTAGTAATATGATATGATAAATATACTAGAAATAGAGCGGAATTTTTGACTCATAGTAGGAGGAAACTTGGTTAATGGAATTTATAGGTTTAGCTATTTGTTTAGTCTTATCACTTTTCTTTTCAGGAAGTGAAACAGCATTAACAGCAGTAAATAGGATGAAGGTCCAGCTTCGTGCTGAGCAAGGTGATCGCATGTCACAGAAACTCCTCATGCTAATCGCGAAGCCGGACCGTATGATAACGACAATATTAATAGGAAATAATATTGTCAATATTTTAATGCCTATAATTCTAACATTTATCGTAATAAAATACGATTGGAATATTGCAGTTGCTACGACAATATTAACAATAACCATTATCATTTTTGGTGAAGTACTCCCAAAAACAATTGCTGTAACATTTTCAAGTCGAATTTCCTATATCGTAGCGCCAATTATTGGATTTCTGGTACAAATTCTTCGTCCCATTACATTTTTAATAGCCATGTTTACGAATATATTCATACGAATAATTTCTAAAGGTACGATAAAACAAGCTACCTTAACAAAAGCAGAACTTCGTTCAATGGTAGATATTGCTTCAACAGAAGGTACATTTAAAGAAGAGGAGTCTGAACGACTGAAAGGCGTATTAGATTTCCCTCATAAAGACGTTGAAGACGTACTAGAAACGCATCGAACTGAAATAGTCGGTATACGCATGAACTCTACATACGAAGAAGTACGTGATATTCTTTTGGAACATTACTACACGCGATATCCAGTATATGAGGAAAGTATGGATCATATTGTAGGAATGTTTTATTCCAAAACACTGATTGAATGGTCAATGGATACTACAATGGAGATGCATGATTTAATTGACCGTGATCCGTTGTTTGTCGTTCAATCTGTAAGCGTCGAAAAAGTATTTAAACAAATGCTAACGAAGAAAAAACATATGGCGATTGTCCTAGATGAATATGGTGGTACTCTAGGAATCATAACGCATGAAGAAATTATAGAAGAAATGATTGGTCAAGAAATTGAAGACGAATCAGACGAAGATGAAGATATTTTAGTTTATGAAATGACAGAGCAGCAACTCGTTTGTCACGGCAGATTAGAAATTGAAGAAGTAAACGAAATGTTTAATGTAGAGGTACCAAATGACCATGATACAATCGGTGGATTTGTGCTGCAACAGCTGGGCCATGTGCCAGAAGACGGCGAGCAGTTCACGTATGAGAATCTTTACTTTGAAGTCAACGAGATGGATCGCAATCGTATTATGCGATTAACCATAACAATTAAAGAAAAAGATGAAGAAGTGTTGAATGACAAATAGTCATTCAACACTTTTTTTGTTACAAGATTGGAGTATATAAAAGGCCATGAACCGAGTATTGTCGGTATTTTAAGGAGTAGGTTCTAGTATGATACCGCTGATTTACGTTCCAGGCGGACGCTTTCCACGGAGCGGGCGGCGAGCCCAGTGGGAAAGTTAGCATCATTGATTGTTCTTCCTTACACAATTGTAAGCAATATGAAAGTGAATACGATAGAGCGTAAGGTTCGTTTTTGGCATTATATAGTTAACAGCAGAAAACGAACGGAGGAAATTCAAGATGAACGTTCAAATAGAGCAAGTTTACAATGAATACGATCGTTATATATATCATTTATGTTTAAAACTTACACGCAATCAAACAGAAGCAGAAGATTTAATGCAAGAAGTTTGGGTGAAAATTGTACGCTACGAATCCTATCTAAAAAATGTAGATCATTTAAAATCATGGTTGACGACGATATGTTTGAACACGTTTCGTGATAGTTATCGTAAAACGGTACGTCGCAGCAAACATATACAAAATCAACCAGAACAATTAGATGTTCCGATACTTGATTTAATTCCAAGCGATTCATTAAATGTGGAAGATATTTTGGAAAAAGATGATTTATCCCAAATGGTACAACTGAAAATAGCAGAACTTGATAGTATTTACAAAACAACGGTATTATACTTTTATGTACATCAATATTCACTCATTGAAATTTCCGAACTAATGAAAGTGTCAATTGGAACGGTTAAATCTCGTCTGTTCCGAGCAAAACAACGCTTAAAAGAAATGATGATAGCCGATACAGATGCTATCGAATATATCCCAGCATAAAATTCACAGTCACTTTGGCTGTGATTTTTTTAAAAAAGAAAGTATATAATAGTGCCATGAACCCCGTGTTCATGGTGTTTTTAGTATATGGAGACTAAATGTATTATCTTTGGTGATACTCTCGCTAGACCAATAATGTGAAGAGTCTTCATGCTGTGTGAATCATTAATATGAATAACACTGTGTCTTCTACGTAGGTAATTGAAAGTATGACGATAACCCTTAAAGAAATTACTCGACTTGAAAAAGGAAGAAAAAGTCCGAAACAGTATCTTCGGCCACTCTTTATAAAATCAGTGTCTATTCTCTTATCAACCCTAATCAAAATTATGATATGTTAATTGGTTGAAGGGTCCTTCGGAAGTAAACCGCCGCAGGATTGCCTGTAAAAAACAGATGAGCGAAGTCTCACTTCGCTCATCTGTTTAATTCTTTAGGTTATGGTGCAGTAAGTTTGCAGTCCAGAGCGACCCGGAAACGATATCGATACAGTTGAAGATTCTTTCTACTAACACTCAAATCATTAGTAAGTGCTTTAAGGACCGGGCGTACTTTGCCCGTTTTTTCTTACAAGATAAGAAAGAACATAAATTTAGTCAGCCATGAATCCAGTATTCCCGTTATTTTAAGGAGTAGGTTCTAGTATGATACCGTTGATTTACGCTCCAGACGGACGCTTTCCACGGGGCGTGCGGCGAGCCTCGTCAGGCCAACAGGAAGTTGGTCACGAAGGCGTTGCCACATGATGTGGCGTCCGTAGCCTTTGTTCCATTACTACTCCACTGCGGGGTCTCACCTGTCCCGCTAATCCCGTAGGAGTCGCCGCCTTCCGCTTCAATCAAGTAAATGTTTTCGAATTGATCATAAAAGAAAATACAACGTAAAAAGAAGGGAGTGCAGAAAGTCACTGGTACTTTAAATAATAGAAAAATGCAGTGGTTTGCATCATGAACACTGAAATTCAGTTTAGAAATAGTGTAGAAGAAGTATTCCTGCTAGCTTTGTATCTCTCACGTTTCAAATGATTGTCACTAAGATTAGAATGCATTGCAATGATGGTTAAATTCACACTAGTTGATTGAAGTGCAGGTGGCGACTTCTGCGGGAATAGCATGAGCTGAAGGCCCCGCAGGAACGCAGTGACGAGGAGACTGAAGCCGTGCCCGCGAAAAGCGTCCACCGTAGCGGAAATAAACGGGTTTCTATGGTTATCATTCTTAAAGGACCGGGCGTATTTTGCCCGGTTTTTCTTATGAAGATACAGCGGTATTAGAGCTTGACGACATCCTAGTTTATTATTGAATGTAGATTTAATTACTATAGTCTAATTCTAATTTGGTTTGCTAATAAGGAAACAAGGGAATAGCGAATAAACAAACAACTAAACTATTAAACAACTAATTTGTTTACAAAGGGGAACATGTATGGCTACTAAGACACGTAAAAAAGAATGGAGCAAGAGAAAGCGTATTATAATAGGAACTTTAGGGGTGCTTTTCCTTATATATATTGCTGTAATTTTGTGGCACACATTTAAACCTTTACCCCAGGGTATATCTTACATCGGGGATTTACATAAAGTAGAAAATGTTGAATTTATTACGGATTTGACCTATGCACAAGATAGAGAAGGTAATAGCGTTGTTCATGAAAACAATATATTTGATAGTGTATATCAGATGATTGAAGAAGCAGAAGAGTTCGTTGTTGTCGATTTTTTCTTATTTGATGGCTATTATGATGTGGAAGTAGAATTCCCTAAGATTGCCGAGACATTATCTACAACATTAGCCAATAAAAAGAAAGCAAATCCCGATATGCCAATAGTGTTTATTACGGATCCAATTAACCGCGGTTATGGGTCGTATGAAAATGAATGGTTTAAAATAATGCGAGAAGCCGGAGTTGAAATTGTTTATACAGACTTAGAAGCATTGCGAGACTCTACGCCTGTGTATTCAGGTATATATAGAACGGTATTTCAGTGGTTTGATATAGGTGGAGAAGGGTGGATTTCAAATGCGATGGCAAGTAAGGCGCCTAAAATGACAATGGCCTCGTATATGGCATTATTAAATATAAAAGCAAATCATCGAAAAGCAGTTGTAACTGATAAAGAAGCCATGGTAATGTCTTCAAATCCCCATGATGCGAGTGGGTTTCACGGGAACATTGCATTAAAAGTTACAGGTCCAGTAATAAATGATATTTTAGAGGCAGAAGAATCAGTTTCATTATACTCTGGAGGTCCAGAACTTCCACGTGTTGAACTGGAACAGGAAGAAGGGGAATATGAAGTTCAATATATAACAGAGAAAAAGATCTTGGACGCTTTGCTGGTTGATTTGGCTAACACCAGCGAAGGCGATAAGGTATGGGTTGGTATGTTCTTCATTGCAAAACGAGATATTGTTAACGCTTTGATCGACGCAGCTAATCGTGGTGTTGAAGTCAAGATGGTGTTAGATCCAAACGAAAATTCATTTGGTCAAGAAAAATCTGGATTACCGAATCGTCCAGTCGTTCAAGAAATGGTTGAGGATACAAAAGGAAAGTTAAACGTTCGTTGGTATAATACAATAATTGGACAATATCATTCGAAAGCAATTTGGATTCAAACAAAGGAACACACAATTATATCAAATGGATCTGGGAACTATACGGAACGAACGCTAGATAACTATAATCTGGAAAGCAATTTACGTGTTATTGCCCCAAATGATAGTGAGCTCGTCTTGCAAATGGAAGAGTACTTAAAACGGATTTGGAATAATGAAGATGCCATATATACAGTTGACATAGAAGAATTTCAAAATGACTTCACATGGTGGCAGAGGTGGATTTATACATTCCAGAGCGCTATAAAAGTAACGACCTATTAACATTAATGGGGCAATCATATAGTACCAAAATAATATGTAAAGAGAACGGATCTAATGAATAAGTCTGCCAGTATAGACAGAGTTAAATGTTTACTATGCTACAGCGTTTGGTATTCGGAGCGAGAAACCAGTCAGAAAACCATTGCCAGATTTCTTCACTCTGGTTTCAACTTGAAGGCGCTTATGCTGTTCTGTATAGGCATAGGATAACATCTAATGCTATACAAACAATTCTTTCCTCGAAATATTGAGGTTCGCTATGCTTTTTATAAAATCGTCCACCAAACTCAAAATAGTATGTACGTGAAGGTTGCAGGAGAGCGACGGATAACCCGCGCAGGATTGTCATTAAAAAAGGGACGAGCGAAGTGACAACTTCGCTCGTCCCTTTAACTCTTGAGATTATGGTGCAGTTGGATTGCGACCCTAAGCGACCCGGAAACCCTCAAGACGAACTTGAGCCTTATTCTTTTCGTTAATAAAAAAGGGACGCAACTGTGTGCGCCCCAAAGTTATCATTCTTTTGATTCTTCAACGTATACGCCGGTTTGGAACCAATCTTCTACGTTCCACACTTTCGTAACTAAGCCTTCATAAAATTCAGGTTCATGGCTGACTAACACAATGGTGCCTTTATATTCAGTCATGGCACGCTTTAATTCTTCTTTAGCGTGAATGTCTAGATGGTTTGTTGGCTCATCAAAAAGCATCCAGTTACTTTCTTCCATCATAAGTTTACATAGACGCACTTTTGCTTGTTCGCCACCACTTAAACTTTTCATTGGACGTGAGATATGCTCATTTTTTAAACCAGTACGGGCTAATGCAGCTCTTACTTGGCCTTGTTCCATACTCGGATACGTTTTCCAAATTTCTTCAATCGGCGTTATATTATCAGCTTTTACTTCCTGTTCGAAGTAAGTTGTGGATAAGAAATCACCACGTCTTACATTACCACCAAGTGCAGGAACTTTGCCTAGCATCGTTTTCAGTAATGTTGATTTACCAACACCGTTCATCCCAACAAGAGCAATCTTTTCGCCGCGTTCAATCGTGAAGGATAGCGGAGGTAATAAAGGCTTGTCATACCCTATGACCAAATTTTTAGCTTCTACTACATAGCGACTTGGGCTTCGAGTCTCTTTAAAACTAAATTGAGGCTTAGCTGCTGTTTCAGGACGGTCAATTCTTTCGATTCGATCAAGTTGCTTCTGACGAGATTTGGCACGTCCTGTTGTAGAGTAGCGGGCTTTATTTTTAGCGATAAATTCTTCTGTTTTCTTAATTAAATCTCTTTGTTTTTCATAAGCATCAATATGTTGTCGCTTATTAATTTCTGCTAGTTCCAAGAACTTTTCATAAGATGCAGTAAATCGAGACAGTTTTGAAAACTCCAATTGGAAAATAACGTCTACAATGCCATTCATAAATTCCGTATCATGTGAAATGAGCAGAAACGCGTGAGGATAATTTTTCAAATAGTTCGTTAACCAACCAATATGTTCTTCATCTAAATAGTTGGTAGGCTCATCAAGTAACAATACTTTTGGTTTTTCAAGTAGTAACTTTGCTAGCAAGACTTTCGTGCGTTGCCCACCTGAAAGTGCCGAAACTTCACGGTCTAATCCAATTGCATCTAAACCAAGACCACGTGCTATTTCTTCGACTTTCATATCAAGTGTATAAAAATCACCAGCATCTAACGCATCTTGAATATCAGCCATTTGCTCAAGTAACTCTTCTAGTTCTTCAGGTGTTGCTTCGCCCATTTTGCCAGTAATATCATTCATTTCTGCTTCTTTTGTGTAAAGAGGCAAGAACGCATCACGCAATGTATCACGCATCGATCTTCCGGGTTCTAATTGTGTATGTTGATCCAAGTATCCGTAATGAGTACCCGGGAGCCACTCTACTCGACCAGAATCATAGATGACTTCACCCGTTATAATGCTCATTAAAGTTGATTTACCAACCCCGTTGGCACCAACTAATCCAACATGTTCTCCTTCGATTAAACGGAATGATACGTCTTTAAATAGTGTACGGTCTCCAAATGTATGACCTAAATTTTCTACAGTTAATAGTGCCATGATTCATTCCTCCATTAGAAAAACAAATCTTTCGCCATTAATGGTCTAAGATTTGTTTTTCGCATACTGTTATCTAAAACTATTAGTACAAAGAAAACTCGCGGGCATATTACAGCGCCGCGAGTTTTTTGTTTAATTCTGCGAGTTGTATTTCCATATTTCCTAAACGTTGCTCAGCTTTTTCAATCATGGTGGGGTGTCCAGTGGACTCTAACTTTTCCATGTCGCCTTGCAAACGTATATAATCCATTTTCAATTCGGCAATTTCCGCTTGAATTTGTTGTGAAGTCATGTAAGAGAAACTCCTCTTTTTCGAAGTATTAAAAAGTATATTCTTTCAATCAAAATTCATACATTCTACATTATATCACAAGATGAGGTTATCTGGTAATTTCTCTTGCTTCTTCATGGATGATTTTTTCTAGAAATCGTTGCATATTCAAATTGTTAGATGATAGTTTTAATGCTAATTGTCTTTTAGTCGCACGTACACTCCGATGTGGATGTAGAATTGTTTCCATTACGGCATTTTGTAAATGTGATTGTTTAAGTTTACGACCAAGTCCTAAATATATAAATCCATTTGCTTCTTTGGGAAATGCATGCTGTGCTTCTTTTTCATCTTCAGCGATTACAATGCAAGGCTTGCCTATTACTGCAACAAAGTAAGGAGTAAAACTTGCGTCACAAATAACCAAATCCGATTCACTAATAAGTTGAATTGGATCGTCACATTCAACAATACGAGCTTGCTTACGTCCTAACGCCATTAGTTTTAAATCATCCCGACTATGGTTATAACTCGAATGAAGAACAACAGTTATCGCGAGTGGGACTTGTAAATGTAACAAATGACGTAGCGTTCGGTAAGATAAATTATCCGCATCTTCATCCGCAAATGTTACGACGACGTGTGGAAGAGGAAGTGTGGAAACTTGTTTTAATCCTGTATTTATATAAGGCTCTAATTCTTCGGGTATGACAAATCCTAATGTTCCCACGACATAATGCGACTGAACTGTCTCACGATCCTCACGATAAAGTGATTGGAAAACACGTGTTGCCGTTTTTCCTCCCTCGCCAAAGTCATCAAAATGTAGGGTAATTGGTACTAGAGAAGAGATTAGTCTGCCTTCGTCAATATCTGTATCATAGCCATCTGAAATGACTACATCGGGCTCATGCTCCTCTAGTAAATTCTTTAACTCCGCATTACGAGCATATGAGAGAGGAGAAAAACCCCTTTGATTCAGCGTTTCAAGAACCACAGGTTGCTTTTCAGGAGCTGCAAATAAAATATGATGAGAGGCTAGCAGTTTTGCAATGTGAATACATCTCGTTACAGGATAGCCAGCACGTCCGATTATAAATAAAATGGTCTTTTGTTGAATTTGGTTACTCATTTTATTCCCACCTTTCATCTTCTATTTAACGTATGGGAAATAGTGACTCCATATGAATAAATATAAAGAATTCACTCAACATTATGTTAAACTCAAACTACCAGATTTTGAAAATGGAGTGATTTCATGGAGAAGAGAACAGCGATTATTGCAGGAGCATCGGGTCTTACAGGCGCGCACCTCGTAAAGATGTTATGTGAAAATGAGGCTTACGAAAAAGTAACGATTATTGTCCGTAGTGTATTTCCTTATAGTCACGATAAGTTAGAAATAAAAACAAGAAATTTAGATCAAGTTACGAACGAGGATTTTGAAGGGGCTCAAGATTTCTTTTGTTGTTTAGGCTCGACAATAAAGAAGGCTGGATCAAAAGAAGCATTTGAGCAAGTTGATTTAATAGCACCCGTTCAAATGGGGAAAAGTGCACAATTACAAGGTGTAAATCATATGTTGGTTATTTCAGCGATGGGCGCGAATCCAAAATCCGCTGTGTATTACAATCGAGTTAAGGGAATGATGGAGGAGCAAGTATCAACACTTTCCCTACCACATGTATCTATATTTAGACCATCTTTATTAATAGGAAAAAGACAAGAATTTCGTTTGGGCGAACGACTTGCGGAGAAGATGATGAAATTTTTATCTCCTGTTTTCGTAGGACCATTAAAAAAATACAGAGCAATTGAAGCAAAGCAGGTCGCATTTGCAATGATGCAAAAAGCACTAGAAACTCCTTCAAGAACTATAGCGATATATGAATCTGAAGCGATCGCACAAGTAAAACAAATTACCTAAAGTGTAAGATGCAAACCTCTGTATTCTTGATTTAAGTGAGATATAATCAAATTGTCTCAGTCTAAAGAATGAACTTTTAAAATTTCAAGACACGTGCATAGGGCAATGCTTGTCTTTTTGATACAATAAGAATACGTAAGTGCTTGAAGGAGGATGAACATGAAAATTTTGCTTATAGACGGGACTATTATTGGCTCTAAAACAGGAGTTATTCTCGAACAAGTAAAAGTGTATATTGAACAATTAGATGGAGAATTAGATCTTGAAATTATGAAACTCGCCGATTTTGACCATCAATTTGTTGATGGCAGACCACTTGAGGACTATAACGAAGATATGCGTCGTCTTGTTAGTCAGTTTGAACTAGCGGATGGCTATATATTAGCAACACCAATTTTTCAAGGTTCAATTCCAGGTGTTTTGAAAAATGCTTTTGATTTATTGCACCCACGCACGATGAGATATAAACCAGTATCCATTGTTGCCAATGGCGGTACCAATCAACATTATCTAGTAGTAGAAAATCAACTAAAACCAATTCTGAATTACTTTAGATGTCTTGTTACCCCAAATTACGTGTACACGCATTCAAGTCACTTTGGAGAAAATAACGAAATCATCGATGAAGATGTACATGAACGCTTGCATGAACTCGCTCGTGTGTTTATACAATACGCTGCACGAGGCAAGGAATTATTAAAAGAGAAAAATTAAGAGTATAAAGCAAATAGGTCTCTTCGCGATTTCGCGAGGGGGCCTTTTTGTTTTTTGAACGCCAAGTTGGAATAGCGAAAACTAATAAAGAGAACCGCCTAAGAATGTGTCACGAACAGGAAAGTGGCAAAGGCTAGCCATGCCACCAAACTAGCTATTTGGTTTGGGTAGGTTTCCGGGAAAGATTGTAGTGTGTTTTCACATGTTTTATAAGTTTTCTACAAAATAAGCGTAAATTACCTCCTAAACTGAGAACGTTTGGGTTTTTTTTAATGGAAATCTGGGTGAGCAGATGCTCAGTTGGAAAATACGAAGTCCAAGTTGGAAAAATGAGCAGCCAAGTTGGAATTTTTGGACTCCAAGTTGGAAAAATCGCGCTCCAAGTTGGAAAAGAGAATATATGGAAAGTAATAATATTGTAAACCGCCTAAGAATGTGTCACGAACAGGAAAGTGGCAAAGGCTAGCCGTGCCACCAAACAAGCTTTTGGGTTTGGGAAGGTTTTCGGAAAGAATGTAGTGTGTTTTCACATGTTTTATAAGGTTCCTACAAAAACTAAGCGTAAATTACCTCCTAAACTGAGAACGTTTGGGTTTTTTTAAATGGAAATCTGGGTGAGCCGTTGCTCAGTTGGAAAATTCGAAGTCCAAGTTGGAAAAATGAGCAGCCAAGTTGGAATTTTTGGACTCCAAGTTGGAAAAATCGCGCTCCAAGTTGGAATAGATAAAATATTGGAAACCATCTAATCCTGCCTTATGCTCAGAATATATGGTGAATCATCTAAGGCAACCTAATACTCAAAGTAACTGAAAAACGTCCTGTGAATTAAAAAGTAAACAATTGAAGTAAAATACTTGAATGCCACAGAAGCTTATAAAGAACAAGCGTTTATGATGCTCTTTCCGTTGTTTTCTAATGGATTCTAGCGATTCAATTTAGAAAAGTTCCAATATCCGTTATAATGAACTTATAGAAGAGGGGCGTATAATTTGTCTAAATCACTAGTACTTGCAGAAAAACCATCCGTAGCACGCGATATTGCTCGTGTCCTTGGATGCCATAAAAAAGGGAATGGCTTTTTAGAAGGCTCCCAATACATTGTTACATGGGCACTAGGTCACTTAGTCACTCATGCTGATCCAGAACAATACGATAACAGCTTCAAAGAATGGAAACTTGAGGACTTGCCGATATTACCACAACCATTCAAACTTGTGCCTATTAAACAAACGATGAAACAATTTAACGCAGTAAAAGCACAACTAAATAGAACTGATGTTAATGAAATCATTATCGCAACAGATGCAGGTCGAGAAGGAGAGCTTGTCGCTCGTTGGATATTAGAAAAAGCGAAAAGCCGTAAACCTGTCAAGAGATTGTGGATATCGTCCGTTACCGACAAAGCAATTCAAAAAGGATTCCGTGAACTAAAAGACGGACGTTTGTATGAACATTTATATGAAGCTGCAGTTGCACGAGCGGAAGCTGACTGGGTAGTAGGTATCAACGCAACACGCGCACTGACTGTGAAATATAATGCGCAATTATCTACAGGACGTGTACAAACTCCGACTCTTGCGATGATTGCAACACGTGAAAATCAGATTCGTGATTTTAAGTCAAAGTCATATTTCGGTTTACAAGCGATAACGAAAGACACAACTTATACGTGGTCATTTGGTTCAAACAACCAAACAAATAATTTCAATAAAGAACAAGTAGAGCAAGTTCTTCATAAATTAGATGGTATTAAAAAAGGTAAGGTTGTTTCAATTCAAACGACGCCTAAAAAACAGCCAGCACCTCCATTATTTGATTTGACGGAACTTCAAAAAGAAGGTCATCGATTGTTTGGTTGGTCGGCGAAAGAAACCTTGTCTACATTGCAAGGTCTTTATGAACGCCATAAAATTGTAACCTATCCGCGTACTGACTCGAAGCATTTAACCAGTGATATGAAGTCGACGTTAATAGATCGTGTTAAGGCTGTTGATTTACAACCATATCGAGCAGCGACAAACAGCATTTTGCGCTCAAGCAATGTCCAGCCTCAAAAAGGAGTAATCGATGATGCGCGTGTCAGTGATCATCATGCAATTATTCCAACTGAAGAAGCTCCGAATATGCAAGACCTATCAGACAAAGAGCGGAAATTGTACGACATGATAGTCAAACGGTTTTTAGCAGTGTTCTTACCACCACATGCCTATGATCAAACTGTCATTACGTTTGAAGTGAGTGGAGAAAATTTCACAGCAAAAGGAAAAACTGTTCGCGATGAAGGGTGGAAGAGTGTCTATCAACAAGATAAAGCAAAAGACTCAGAAAGCACATTGCCACCTGTAGAAAAAGGCGAAGTAATTGAAATACGTGCCGTTACCATGACACAAGGCGAAACAAAACCTCCAGCACGTTTCAATGAAGGCACATTACTAGCTGCAATGGAAAATCCTTCATCATTTATGACTGGAGAATCAAAAGACATTATTCAAACTGCAGTGGAAACGGGTGGATTAGGTACAGTCGCAACACGTGCAGATATTATCGAAAAGTTATTTAATAGTTTTGTTATGGAGAAAAAAGGAAAAGACATTAATTTAACATCAAAAGGAAGACAACTATTAGAATTGGTACCTGACGATTTAAAGTCCCCATCATTAACAGGAGAGTGGGAGCAACGCTTAACTAAAATTGCCAAAGGTACTTTGAAAAAAGAGCAATTTATGAAAGACATGGTCTTGTTTTCGAAAAAAGTCGTTACTCAAATTAAACAAAGCGACCTTAAGTTTAAGCATGACAATATAACAGGAAAAACATGCCCAACTTGTGGGAAGAATTTGCTTGAAGTCAAAGGTAAGCGTGGGAAAATGCTTGTGTGCCAAGACCGTGAATGCGGCTACAAAAAATCAGTATCCATGCAAACCAATGCACGTTGTCCAGTCTGCCATAAGAAATTGGAAATGCGAGGAGAGGGAGATGGCAAAATTTTTGTCTGCTCATGTGGTCATCGTGAAAAACTGTCCGCCTTTGAAAAACGCCGTGAAACTTCAGGCGGCGGAAAAGCTAATAAAAAAGACGTTCAAAGTTTCTTGAAACAACAAGATGAACCCAAGAATACCGCAATGGCTGAAGCGATGAAAAAATTGTTGAATAAGGAATAAGGTTACTTTAAACACTCACCCTGTCTAGTTTTAAGCTCTAGCTAAAAGTACCCATGGGAAGGAAGGGATACAACATGTATCATTTCATGCTTCCAACATGCGCTTCACATTTTCCTAGTGAAAAGAGGAAATCTCTATGGCTAAGCCATTAAAACCAGCAAAAACGAATGCAATTCGTTTGCTTGATCAACAAAAAGTAGATTATCAGTTGTTTGAGTATACAGTAGATGACGGGAAAATCGATGGGATATCGGTTGCAATAAAAATAGCGCAACCAGTTGAGAAAGTGTTTAAAACCCTAGTTGCAACTGCAGGTCCTGGAAAAGTATTCGTTTTCTTAGTGCCAGTTGCACTAGAATTGAATCTAAAAGCTGCTGCTAAGACAGTAGGAGAAAAGAAAATTGAAATGCTCTCTGTGAAAGATTTGCTTGGACTTACTGGCTATATTCGTGGAGGTTGCTCGCCTCTTGGTATGAAAAAATTATACCCGACAGTTATCGATGAATCCGCTAAAGAACTTGATGCCATGATTGTTAGTGCAGGAAAAGTAGGGATGCAGATTCATTTAAAACCTATAGATTTATTAACATGTACTAATGCGGTTTTTGCCCAAGTAACTCAACAATAAAATTTCAATACCTAAAAAATATCTAACTGTTATACTTATAGAATAAATTAAAACCATTCATGTCCAGCATGAGTGGTTTTTTAGAATATACGAATATATGAGTATTTTATTATAAAAGAGGTGCCCTCATGAGAAAAATTATTTACATACGATGGTTATTTTTTTTCCTCGGACTGGTGATATTTGCATTCGGTATTTCGTTAACAATTAGAGGTGCGTTGCTTGGTATAGGTCCCTGGGATGTGTTGCATGTCGGCTTGTTTATTAATTTTGGTTTAACTATAGGTATTTGGGCAATTGTGTCAGGTTTAGTTTTAGTATTATGTACTTCATTATACTTAAAACAGTGGCCACTTATTGGTACATGGCTAAACATGATACTTGTAGGCGTATTTATCGATATATTTTTATGGCTATTACCAGCTGTTTCTAATCCTGTATTACAAACAATATTATTTATTGTCGGAGTAGCAATTATGGGAGTAGGAGTAGGGATGTATATTGCAGCAAATATGGGGGCGGGCCCACGTGATACTCTCATGCTTATCCTTGTAGAAAAAACAGGTTGGACTGTTAAAAAAGTTCGGACCTTGCTTGAAATTGTTGTAGGGATTATTGGTTGGATTCTTGGTGGTCCATTAGGAGTTGGAACAGTCATTATTGCATTGACTCTTGGTTATCTTGTGCACTATACACTTATATATTTTCGGAATTGGATTTTGAAATTAAGTGAATTACCTGAGTAACATACATGTTTTTACTTGTACTTTCATATAGTAGAGTCAGTCTACACAATGGAAGGGATGAGTAAATGAACGGAACTATAACGAATCAATTTGGACGAGCGTATACAGGGCAAGGGGAAAAAAATATCTACACTGATTTAATTAAGGAAGCTCGAAAGGTGTACTTCATTAAATCCCCGCCGACATTTAAACTATCAGATCTTTTTAGACAAGTTGGTTATCATTATGTAAAAAGAGGTTACGATATTGAGTGGTTCTATGATCCTTTACACTCAGATATTATTGAGGCAACATATGTAAAAGGGAATCGCACTTTATTTATTCAAGCTTCCCATCCGGTATCGTTCGAACCCAAATATTACGGAAGTTCGCATCATGTTGTGTCGTTTTATGAGGCTTATAATCAAGAAAATTTACGTAATCATGGAGAATTCTTACGTGAAAAAACATTGCATAGCGAACAGTGGTTAGCTAAAGCATTCAAGAGATTAGCCCAAGCAAAAACAATCCATGACGAATGGGAAGTTCCATATATTAATGGCATGAATTGGGGCGGTTTTGATGCTCAAGCAGAAGCTCTGTTCAATGAAACATTCACCACACTAAAGTTTAATAAGGTACCACAAAGAACCCATCGAATAATTGGATCTTTAACAACGGAAGGTGCTAAAGATTACTTTGTTTCACTATCGAAAGATATCAAAAAACGTATATTCATTAAGGGGTACCCCGGAAGTGGAAAGTCTACATTAATGAAACGCTTTGCCGAGAAAGCAGAGAGTGTAGGACTCAACACCCAGTGGGGTTGGTGTGGGCTTGACAGTAACAGCATTGATTATGTGTGGTTACCTGAGCTCCAAACGATTCTTTTTGATAGCACAAGTCCACATGAATATGTGCCTGAACGCTTAGGTGATGAAGTTTACGATGTGAAGAAATTCCGAGAATTGAATGAAGCGGACCAGCTTATAGTAGATGGCATTATTCCACTTTACAAAGAAGAAATCTTACAAGCCACTGAGTATTTACAAGTATATGCAACGGATGATGAAACAATAAGGGAAACTCTAGATACATGTATTAATACGTATAAATGGCAAGAAATAGAGGATTATCTATTTCAAGAGATTGATAATTCATATATTCATTAATTTAAATCCAAGGTTAGAGCGGTCTCAAATTGAGCTCGCTCTTTTGTCTATCTATGTATGACTTATGTTAAAATGGAAAAGAATAAAAACAGCAGTATATTGCCAGCTCGATGGATGTGGCATATAAGTTAGTATGAGAGGAAGATGATTATGTCAAACGTATTAGATACTTTTTTAACAGAAAACTTACAAGAATTACGCGATCAAGGCTTATACAATGAAGTAGATCCAGTTGAAGGCCCGAACAGTGAGAAAATTCAAATTCGAGGCAAAGAGTTAATTAATTTATCCTCAAATAACTATTTAGGTCTAGCAACCAATGATGAACTTAAGCGAGTTGCAAAAGAAGCAATAGATAAGTATGGTGTTGGAGCAGGAGCTGTTCGTTCGATTAACGGAACACTTGATTTGCATGTGATATTAGAAGAAAAACTTGCTGAGTTCAAAGGAACAGAGGCGGCAATTTCTTTCCAATCAGGATTTAATTGCAATATGGCTGCCATTTCTGCAGTTATGGATAAAAATGATGCAATACTGTCTGATCAACTCAACCACGCTTCTATTATTGATGGTTGCCGTTTATCAAAAGCAAAAATCATTGCATTTAAGCATTCAGATATGGAAGATTTACGTGCAAAAGCAAAAGAAGCACAAGAGTCTGGTCTATACAACAAAGTGATGGTAATCACAGACGGCGTGTTCTCGATGGATGGCGACATTGCAAAGTTACCTGAAATCGTTAAGATTGCAAAAGAATTTGACTTGATTACATATGTAGATGATGCACATGGATCGGGTGTTACAGGTAAAGGCAAGGGGACCGTTAAACATTTCGGTTTAGAAAAAGAAGTTGATTTCCAAATGGGCACATTATCTAAAGCAGTTGGCGTTGTAGGTGGATATGTTGCGGGTACTCAATCTTTAATCGATTGGTTAAAAGTTCGCTCACGTCCGTTTTTATTTTCAACAGCTGTGCCACCTGGTGATGTTGCAGCAACAACGGCTGCTCTTCAAATGATTATCGACTCAACAGAGCTTCACGACAAGCTTTGGGAAAATGGAGATTACTTGAAAGCTGGATTGAAGAAAATAGGGTTTGACATTGGTGCATCAGAAACGCCAATCACGCCTTGTATTATTGGGGATGAAAAGTTAACCCAACAATTTTCTAGGGCTTTGTTCGAAGAAGGGGTATATGCAAAATCAATCGTCTTCCCTACAGTATCAAAAGGGGCGGGACGTGTGCGTAATATGCCAACAGCTGCACATAGCAAAGAAACATTAGATAAAGCCATTGCCATATATGAAAAAGTGGGCAAAGAACTCGGCATTATTAAGTGATACGTTTTAGATAATGACAACAGCATGGACCTTTGTGGGTACATGCTGTATTTTTCTATATAAAGGGGTGTGGGCTAATGACATTTGAAGAGGTTATGAGATATTTAGAAGAAGTAGGAACTAAGCAAACGTAAAAAACATTTACGAATCACGAGGCGACTGGCTTATTTTATGGAGTTAAAGTTGCCGATATGAAAAAAATCTTAAAACATGTGAAAAAAGATCAAGAGTTGGCTTTAAAGTTGTATGATTCTGGTGTATCGGATGCGATGTACTTAGCCGGATTAGCAGTTGATCCTAAGTTAATGACAAAAGAACAATTGCAGTCAGCGTATTGGTACCTGTTGGCAGAGTGTACTGTAGCGTGGGTAGCATCAGAAAGTCAATATGCTCTTGAGTTAGCACGTGAATGGATGCAATCTGATGAAGAATTGATTGCTTGTGCTGGTTGGAGTACATATGCGAATTATGTGATGTATTTGGGAGCTAAAGAGTTGGAATTAAATGAAATTGCTGAATTGCTAGAACAAGTGCATACGAGTATTCACGATGCACCTAACAGAGTACGTTATAATATGAACTCATTTGTAATAGGTGTTGGTGCATACATACCAGAACTACGTGAAGATGCACAACGCATAGCTAAAGACATCGGCAAAGTACATGTCGATATGGACGGAACCGCATGTAAAGTGCCGATTGCCTACGATTACATTGAAAAAGTTCTATCTCGCGGTGAACCGAAAAAGAAAAAGACCGTTAGATGTTAAAATCTTAAAAGCCTATAAGACCTCGACGCGAAATGATGCGTCGAGGTTTTACTGTTTGGTGAAGTGTTGTCTAAATTTCGAATATGAGTACTTTTATAAATAATGGCTAGTACTTTCTCTTCAAACTGGGAAACTGACCAATTATATCCTAATTATTGCGAGTGATTCCATCAATGGGAGGGATTTTCATGACTTATAGATCAACATTCTCTTCAAATAGGGCAACTGACCAAGTGTAGTGAGCGATTTTAACGACTGAATCATAATACGTTGCAACTTTTCGGATTTCGTTGCAACTGACCAATTACCTCCTAATTATTGCGAGTGAGTCCATCAATAGGACAGATTTTCATGACTAATAGATCAACTTTCTCTTCAAATGGTACAACTGCCCAATTATAATGAGTGATTTTAATGATTGAATCATTATACGTTGCAACTTTTCGGAGTTCGTTGCAACTTTTCAAGTTTGGTTGCAACTTTCTTGATTTGGTTGCAACTTTTCAAGTTTCGTTGCAACTAACCAATAACCTCCTAATTATTGCGAGTAATCCCATCAATTAATTCATCAATGGGAGAGGTTTTCATGACTAATAGATCAACTATCTCTTCAAATGAGGTAACTGACCAATTATATGAGCGATTTTAACGACTGAATCAAAATACGTTGCAACTTTCTTGAATTGGTTGCAACTAACCAATAATCTCCTTATTAAACAATTAAAAAACCACGCTAAATGCATGCGTGGTTAGTTAATCTTCTTACATTTTTTTAAAGGAATGAAATAAGAGATATTTTTGGACGCCTCGTGATTCGTCAATGGCTTTTTTTGAAAAGCTTTCAAAGTCATTTTGAAGGCCTTTTTCACTCGCATACAGAGCGTGTAAGGAGTGAATCATCCATTCCACGTTAATGTTTTCTTCATGACTAGCAGCTTCTTCAAAGTTCCCCTGTTTCGCAGCCACGAAAGCAGCATAATATGATTTTAATGGATCGCTATCAATTTTTAGTGAATATGTATGTGCTATATCAATCTTATTAAGGTGCAAAGCTAAAATTGTTTTATAGACATTTTGCATGTATGGCTGCTTATGTTTTTCTAATATGGCTCGTAAACTTTCTTCCACTTCAGCATCTTTCCCGTGCGCCAATGCAAGTGGATAAGCAAATATAGGTTTCTTCTTATTCATTTCAAGAAACTTTCCAATGGCTTTCAAATTATTTGAACGGTAAACAGTGAATATTCTAGGGAGTATTACAAAAGCTAAGAAAAAGATGAAAGTGGTTGAAATCACGATCCAAAATGGAAATTGTAAGAAAAACAAAAATAGCGTTAGAAGAAATCCTAATATAAAAGTAATACTTAAACGAAAATAATTCATAGGTACATTAGTCCTTTTTTCATTTCAGTATACCAAAAGAGTTATTCAAATTGATAGGGTTTTTAGAAATTACTATTCACAAATTGTAAAATCAAAAAAGCAGAAACATATTTTATATATTGTGCTTTTACAAGGAACACATTATAATTAGTCTGAGTCAAAACCAGTTAAATCAATGTGTTTAATAATAAATATGTATTTCTGGGGAGTACAATTGTATTGGTGAAAAGGAGCTGTTTCAATTGAAAAAAATCATGATAACCGGTGCTTTAGGTCAGATCGGGTCAGAATTAACTGTGAAATTAAGAGAAATATATGGATCAAATAATGTTTTAGCAACAGATATTCGAAAAACAGAGTCAACTGTTGTGAACAGCGGACCATTTGAATTACTTGATGTACTAGAAGCAGACCGTATGTATACACTTGCAAAAGATTTCGGCGCAGATACGATGATTCATATGGCCGCACTACTTTCCGCTACTGCTGAAGCAAAACCTTTGCTTGCTTGGAATTTAAATATGGGTGGCTTGGTTAATGCATTAGAAACGTCACGCGATTTAGGTCTTCAATTATTTTCTCCTAGTTCAATTGGTGCGTTTGGTCCATCAACACCGAAACAAAATACCCCACAAGATACGTTGCAACGTCCAACAACGATGTATGGTGTTAACAAAGTGGCGGGGGAATTGTTATGTGATTACTATTTCGAAAAGTTTGGTGTAGATACACGTGGTGTCCGTTTTCCTGGTCTCATTTCGTATGACACTCCTCCAGGTGGGGGAACAACGGATTATGCGGTAGATATTTATTACAAAGCGTTAGAACAAGGAAAGTATACATCTTACATTAAGCAAGGAACCTATATGGATATGATGTATATGCCAGATGCATTGCAAGCAATTGTAGATCTAATGGAAGCTGACGGATCAAAACTTATACACAGAAATGCATTTAATGTTACTGCGATGAGCTTTGAACCCGAACAAATTGCCGTATCAATTCGTAAACACATTCCAAATTTTGAGTTGTCATATGATGTCGATCCAATTCGCCAAGCAATAGCGGACAGCTGGCCCAATGCAATAGATGCAAGCGCTGCAAAAGACGAGTGGGATTTCAAGGCACAATACGATTTAGACACCATGACCAAAGATATGTTAGAGAAACTTTCATTAAAACTTAATAAGAATGATTAAAATACGTTTCTAGAGAATACTTGAATGGTTCTTCCTGAATTTTATATAGTAAAAAATGACGACTCCTAATTAAGGATTCGTCATTTTTTTATTTTCAAATATATAAATTCAGAATGCCAAGAACCCAGTGTTCATGGTGATTTAGTATATGGAGACTAACAAGCTAAAATGGAATTTCTTTGGTGTAACTCTCTCCGCGGAAAGCGTCCGCCTGTTTCTGCATCGCTACGCTAGCTTCGAAACATGACAGTACGTTGTAAAGGAAATCACTAGATTCAAATAGAGGGCTATCTTAAAAGGACCGGGCGGACTTTGCCTGGTTTTTCTTACAAGATAGAAAGTATATCTATAGAGTACCAAAAACCCTTTATTCATAGTGTTTTTAGTATATGGAGACTTACAAGATAAATCAGAATTTCTTTAATTGATTCTCGTTAACCCATTATTGTGAGTCGTGATTTCCTATTTTAGAAGTGCAAGCTTTCTCTCAGTAGAAGTCCTATCAGAATATTATAAAATATGACGACTTTTTATATGTGTTTTTATTGATTTTTTGATTTTTAAAAGGAGAATGATTGCAGTGGAAGGCGGCGACTCCTGCGGAAACAGCGAGACAGACGAGACCC
>NZ_ALJG01000320.1 GCF_000286315.1 Paenisporosarcina sp. TG20
GTACCCAAACCTATATAGGATGAATTTTTATGTACACCCCAAATATTACTACACAAGAATATATCACTGATCAAAATTCACTTTGACTGAGAGGAAACCTGCGTTTCTAAAAAGAGAATAACATTTCACATTAATCGAATAAACTAAAGTCACATCATAGAAATGCCGTTTTTTAGCATGTTAGTCTTCATACTAAAAACACTAAGAATACAGGGTTTTTGGCACTCCAACTAGTTACGATCATTTGAATCGTGATCGATACTAAGCTCGCAGGAATACTTCTACACTATTTCTAAAAAGAGAAATACTAGCTCAAAATACCAGATTTTCAGTGTTCATGATGCAAACCACTGCGATTTCCTATTATTTAAAGTACCAGTGACTTTCTTAAAATACCGGGAATACTGAATTCCATGGCTCACTAGATTTATATACTTTCTTTTGAAAAAAACCCACAACTCGTAAAAGTTGTGGGCGGTTAACTTTATTTTTCTTGGTTTAATAACTCCATTGTTTCATCGAATTCACGTTCGATTTCGATGTTTTTACGATACGTCAACATACTCACCACTACAGCGAATAGTAAACATAAAATGAAACCAGGAACAATTTCATACATTAAGCCTTTTAAGTATTCATTATTCCCCCATACAACAACTGTGACAGCACCAACTATCATCCCTGATAAAACGCCCCATGTTGTTAACTTTCTCCAAAATAGAGATAGTATTATAATAGGTCCAAAAGCAGCACCAAACCCGGCCCAAGCATAAGCAACTAAATCTAAAATTGATTTATTTTGCCCCCAAGCTAAGGACATCGCAACTATAGCGACAGCTAGCACGGCAACTCGGCCCATTGTTACATAACTTTTGTCAGTTGCTTCTTTTTTCACAATGATTTTGTATAAGTCTTCAATCAATGCTGATGATGTAACAATTAATTGAGATGAAATCGTGCTCATAATAGCGGCTAAAATAGCAGCTAACATAATCCCTGCAATGAAAGGATGGAACATAATTTGCCCTAAAGCAATAAATATAGCTTCTGGATCACTTAACGATACGGTAGGATTCTGTTGGAAGTAAGCAATTCCGATCAAACCTGTTGCAACTGCACCAATCAGACTGATTATCATCCAACCCATTCCGATACGTCTTGCTTGTTTTACTTCTTTTACTGAACTTATTGCCATAAAGCGTACAATGATATGTGGTTGACCAAAGTAGCCAAGACCCCATGCAGCGGTAGAGAGTACTCCTAATAATGATGCACCTTCAATCAAACTTAATCGAGATGTATCTACTGCACGTATACTTTCTGTCGCTCCCTCTAATCCGCCTACAGCGAATAGAGCGATAACTGGAACTAAGATTAATGCTAAAAACATCATAATTCCCTGAACAAAGTCCGTATAACTTACTGCTAAGAAACCACCAAACAATGTATACGCAATTACTACTGCAGAAACGATAAGTAATCCAGTGTGGTAATCAAGTCCAAATGAACTCATAAAGAATATTCCACCTGCTACCATTCCTGATGATACATAAAAAGTAAAGAATAAGAGAATGATAATTCCAGACACGACACGTAATAATCTTGATGTATCTTTCAATCTATTTTCCAAATAACTAGGAATCGTGATTGAATCATTTGACACTTGTGAATACGCACGTAAACGTGGTGCTACAAATAACCAGTTTAAGTACGCTCCAATTGTTAATCCAATCGCAATCCAAGCTTCTAATAACCCAGATACATAGATAGCACCTGGTAATCCCATTAATAGCCAACCTGACATATCGGATGCACCAGCACTAAGTGCGGTAACTCCAGGTCCTAATGAGCGTCCTCCTAACATGTAGTCCGTTAAGTTCGTCGTTTTTCTGAAAGAATAATAGCCAATTAAAAGCATAGCGGCCATATAAATAATGATTGCTATCAATTGATATACGTTTTCGGACAAACTAACCCCTCCTTTTTGATACGAATAGATAAAGCATAACACAACAAAACATTGAAAAAAACCGAATATGCAAAACACTTCATTATTTTGCATATTCTTTATTGCCCGGGAAATATGTCGAATTATATAGCTGGCATTTTTTCTTTCGACATTTCACGTAATACATATTTTTGAATCTTTCCAGATGCCGTCATCGGATATGATTCTGTAAACTCAATGTAACGAGGTATTTTATGATGCGATATTTTCCCCTTGCAATACGCACGGATTTCATCCGCACTAATTGTGACGCCTTCTTTTGGAATAATCCACGCCATTAATTCTTCACCATACTTCGGATCAGGAACACCGACAACTTGAACGTCTTGGATGCTAGGGTGTTGATATAAGAATTCTTCAAGTTCACGTGGATAAACATTTTCTCCTCCACGGATAACCATGTCTTTAATTCTGCCAGTAATCGCAATATACCCTTCGTCATCTAATATAGCGATATCTCCAGTGTGAAGCCATCCTTCACTATCTATCGCGGCATGAGTTGCCTCTTCATTGTTGTAATAACCTTTCATTACAAGGTAGCCTCTGGTACATAATTCACCCGGTGTTCCAACAGGGAGTTCTTCATTTGTTTCGGGATCAATAATTTTCACTTCAACGTTTGGATGAGGCTTGCCGACAGTAGCAACTCGCTTTTCTATAGCATCATCTGATTGAGTTTGTGTAATAACAGGTGATGCTTCTGTTAATCCATAACAAATGGTTATTTCACTTGCACCCATGTCGTTAATAACTTTTTTCATTACTTCAATTGGACAAGGAGAACCAGCCATTATTCCTGTACGGAGTGTTGATGTATCATAATTTTTATAATCTGGATGGTTTAACTCAGCAATAAACATAGTTGGTACCCCATGAAGTGCGGTACACTTTTCATCTTGTACAGCTTGTAGAACTTTTTGTGCGTCGAATTGTTCAAGTAAAACCATCGTTGATCCATGAGTAACTGCAGCAAGCGTCCCTAACACGCAACCGAAACAATGAAAAAATGGCACAGGAATGCATAAACGATCATCAGGTGTTAATTTCATATAGTCACCTATGTTTTGTGCATTATTGACAATGTTCATATGTGTTAGCATGACCCCTTTAGGAAAACCAGTGGTTCCTGAGGTATATTGAATATTAATAACATCATCGACATTCAACGAACTTAGTTGTTCTTCAAGCTCTGCATCCGAGGTTTTTGATGCATGTGCTAGAAATTCACTCCAGGTATATATACCTGGGTAAGTGTTTTCACTCATAACAATCACACGCTTAAAATAGGGCAAATTTTCAAATTGAATATTCCCTTTTTCTGAAGTTTTAAGATTAGGACAAACTGCATTTATAATATCTATATAAGAACTACCTTTAAATTCTTCTCCTAAAATAAGTGTCGTTGCATCAGATTGGTTTAATAAATATTCAAGTTCTTTTTCTTGATAATTTGTATTCACCGTTACTAGAACCGCACCCATTTTACCTGTTGCATATTGACTCAACAACCATTCTCGCTTGTTGTCAGACCAAATTGCCACATGCTCTCCTTTGGCAATACCCATTCCCATAAAAGCTTTTGCTAACTGATCTGTTTCTTCATCAAATTCCTGATATGTCTTGCGAATCTGATGTTCTGGATATACATAAGCTTCAGTATCGGGATATTTTTTAGCCATTTCTCTAACAACGGCCCCCACTGTTTGCTGTTTTAACATAAAACTTCCCCCTTCGTAACATTCGTGACATTTCTACAAGTTAATGTTATCACAAAATTCAAACAAGCTGTATTGGAATATTCGAACTATGCAAAGGATTTATCATTTGCTGTCTCATGTGCTACTATATAATAGACAATTAGTCGTTTTATATTCTTCGGGGCAAGGTGAAATTCCTTACCGGCGGTGAGCAAATGAGGATTTGTAAGTCCGTGACCCTGTACTTGATTAAGTATAGGTGGAGTTGGTGAGAATCCAACACCGACAGTTATAGTCTGGATGGGAGAAGAATTAAAACGGTTACTATGTCAGCTAACGCACCGCTTCTGTTTGATATTTTAAATTTGAAAGGAGAATAATGTATCTAGCAATACATTCACATGACCTTCTCACACTAACTAATTTATTTTATCAACAACTAAGAAGATAGACTGTTAGTGCGTCTATTTTGACAACGTCAATACTAATTCTTTAGAGATATAGTTTTAACGTTTTTTATTAGACGGTGAATTTAGTCGCGTAGGAAAATGCAAACAAGAAGCGTAGCAACGTATTGTGTATATTTAAACCATTGTCACGTTAACAATCTACTGATAAACGTTTACTGGATACTATCGCTCTAATTGCGAGAAATATCCTATTCGAGTGCGTCTCAGATTAGGTAGAATTATTAACAACGTTGACACGGTACCCCAGATTTACCCTTTCCTCACCATTCATTTGCCCCATGGTGGAAAAACCCAAACCAATAAATTAAGATTAATTTATATACAAATGTTTAAGTTCGACTAGTTTATATTGTCCTTAAAATACTAACTGGTTACAGAAATCATTTTTTGTATTAATGATTTTAAGTAAGGAGGATGATTACTTGTTCACGGGAATCATTGAAGAAATTGGTACTATCACATCAATTCAACGTAAGCCTAATGCACTTGAAATCACAATACGTGCAAAGACAATTTTGGAAGATGTGAAAAGAGGCGATAGTATTGCAGTTAACGGTGTTTGCTTAACTGTCTCCACTTTCACGAAAGAAACATTTGTAGTTGACGTTATTCCAGAAACATTTAAATCAACTACTCTAGCTCTACTTTCATCTAAGTCTCATGTCAATCTGGAACGAGCAATGTCTGCTAATGGCCGTTTCGGTGGACATTTTGTTAATGGTCATGTCGATGGAATCGGAATCATCCGCTCCATTAAAAAAGATTCCAATTCAATAACAAAAAAAATTGAACTTGACTCTAGTCTCATGAAATACATGATGTTAAAGGGTTCTGTTGCAATCGATGGAACATCTCTAACGATTTTTCATGTCGATAAAACATCCATATCTATTTCATTGATTCCTACTACACAAAGCGATTCATTAATAGGACACAAAGGCATTGGTGACAAAGTAAATATTGAATGTGACATGCTAGCTAAGTATACAGAGCGTATACAGCTATCTAAATCCAACATGTCAAAAGAATGGCTACAAGAACACGGTTATTAATAGGAGGATTCTTATGTTTTTTACAGTTGAAGAAGCAGTTGATGCATTAGCAAAAGGACAAGCCATCATTGTTGTTGATGACGAAGATCGTGAAAACGAGGGAGATTTTGTTGCTCTTGCGGAATTTGCTACTCCAGAAATCGTCAATTTAATGGCCACTGAAGGAAAAGGACTAATTTGTGTACCAGTAGCTGAGGAAATTGCACAGCAACTTAAATTCGGATTAATGACAGACCAAAATTCAGACCCTTTTGGTACTGCCTTCACTATCAGTGTAGATCATAAAGATACTACCACTGGAATCAGTGCATTTGAACGGTCTCATACTATTCTTCAAATGATTAACAGCAAATCGACCCCAATCGACTTTAAACGTCCAGGTCATGTTTTTCCATTAATCGCAAAAAAAGGCGGAGTGTTAAAGCGTGCAGGACATACTGAAGCAGCTGTCGATTTAGCTTTGTTAGCTGGCTCTTCTCCAGCAGGAGTCATTTGTGAAATTATGAAAGAAGACGGATCGATGGCAAGACTTGATGACCTTGTCCTGATTGCAAAACGATTAAATATTGGTATTTTAACCATTGCTTCTCTAATCGAGTATAAAAGGAAAAATGAAAAACTGATTACACGTGAAGTTGATATCATGTTACCGACTGAATTTGGTGATTTTAAAGTAGTTGGGTATACCGAAACCTTGACAGGTAAAGAACATATTGCATTAGTAAAAGGAGAAGTTTCAGAAGATACGCCCATTCTAACTCGTGTTCATTCAGAGTGTTTAACAGGTGATGTTTTTGGATCTCGCAAGTGCGACTGCGGTGCTCAACTGCATTCTGCTCTAAAACAAATTGAAGCAACCGGTTCTGGAATTTTGCTGTATATGCGTCAAGAAGGCCGTGGTATAGGACTAATAAATAAATTAAAAGCCTATGAACTTCAAGATCAAGGTTTTGATACAGTTGAAGCAAATCACAAACTAGGTTTTGCAGATGACTTACGCGAATATGGAATTGGGGCTCAAATTTTAAGAGATTTGGGTGTTCGTAAAATGAAGTTACTTACAAATAACCCACGAAAAGTTTCTGGTATAGATGGATACGGTTTAGAAGTAACCGAACGAGTGAACATCGAAATTCCTACTAATGAAGATAACGAAAAATATATGAAAACAAAACATTCGAAGCTAGGACATTTCCTAAGTTTCTAAAGGAGAAAAAATATACATGACTACACATTTAGAAGGATATTTAATTGGCTCGGATTTGAAAATTGGAGTTGTCGTTGGACGTTTTAATGAATTTATTACTAGTAAACTATTAGGTGGAGCTGAAGATGCACTTAAGCGACATGGTGTTGATGATGCAAATGTAACAATTGCATGGGTTCCAGGAGCATTTGAAATTCCACTTGTAGCAAAACAAATGGCGGCTTCTAAAAAGTATGATGCGGTTATTACACTTGGTACAGTAATACGAGGATCTACACCACACTTTGATTTTGTTTGTAGTGAAGCAGCGAAAGGTGTTGCAAACGCAGGATACCAACACGATATTCCTGTAATTTTCGGTGTGTTAACAACAGATACGATTGAACAAGCAATTGAACGTGCGGGTACAAAAGCCGGGAATAAAGGTTGGGAATCTGCCACTGCCGCAATTGAAATGGCTAACTTGATGAAAAAATTGGTATAAGTAAAGCTCGGTGTTTTTAAGAAAGTTCTAATGATAAAAGAATTACTCTTTCTGTATAATCTTGGGTTTGCAGTTACTTTCGACGATAATTCAGCTGCATCATACGTATTAAATGAAAGTGGAGTAGTGGCAAAGTCACTCACTCCACTTTCTTTCGTACAGGAAATCTTGCGGTAAGTGTGCGTCCGACCCTATACTTCAACATATGGACATATACGATTTTGGCTTTTTACATATTTCTAATTAAAATAGCTCATAAAGGAGTGATTATTGGTGAAAAGGATTTATCTTGTACGACACTGTTCTGCAACTGGACAAGTAGCTGAAGCTGAATTAACTGAATCGGGATACAACCAAGCAAATATGTTAGCTTCTTTTTTTAAAAATATAGTAATTGATCATATTATTTCGAGCCCTTTTACTCGAGCACAACAGTCAATTACTCCAACAGTTCGTACAAAAAACTTGTCGCTCATTATCGACAACCGTTTAGCAGAACGAACATTGAGCACCTCTGATTTACCCAATTGGCTAGAACTTCTTGAAGAGACATTTACAAATTTTGATTTAAAACTCACTGGTGGAGAATCTAGTAGAGAGGCAACTTTACGTGCAATTGAAGTTGTTAATGAAGCACCGGACAATAGTATCTTAGTAACGCATGGAAACTTAATGAGTCTTATCCTAAAACATTTTGATGACTCACTAGGTTTTAGTGAGTGGAAATCACTAAGTAATCCAGATATTTATAAAATTACGTTAATTAATAATGAAAACACAATTAAGCATTTATGGAATAATTGAAAAACCCCTCCATTTTTATTAGAAATGTAGGGGTTAATGCTTTAGTCTAGTGTATTACCTTCTGCAGGTATCGGTGTGTTCTTTAACATTGTCGCTAAATGAATTGTGTTGTAGGCAAGCATACGTACATGACCTTTTGTGAAGTCATTTTCTTTCCCACCTTCAATATAGGAAGGACCAGGACCGGCTTCCCCTACCCAATAGGCATCGACGTTTGGAGGAATAACAAAGCCAATATGAGATAAAGCGTATAAGATAGATGCAGATGCATGTTTCGCACCATCTTCATTTCCTGTAACAACAACCCCGCCTACTTTATTATAGAAAACGGCCTGCCCTTTATCATTTGTTTTGCTGCTGCTTCCATATAATCGTTCGACTACCTGTGTTGCTAAGCTGCTTTTTTCACCGAGCCATAAGGGTGTGCCGATTATGACAATATCTGAAGACATGACTTTATCATAAATTTCCGGCCATTCGTCTCCGTTACCCATGTCTTCTTGGACGCCTAACTTAATCTTGTAATCTGCTATACGAATAATCTCCGATTCAACATCTTTTTCTTTATAAATCGCTTGGACTTCTTCCATCAAAGCCTCGGTGTGCGAAGTTTCGTCTGTGGTTTTTAGTGATGTATTTAAAAATACAGCTTTTAATTTTGGCATGCTATCACTCCTTCTATCTAGTTACTACCTCTTTACCCGACTAAGAACAGAGTAATCTTATTTAATATGGTAAAATGACAAAAAGACTTAAAAAGAAGGTGAAAACATATGGAATATAAGGACATGATTGAACAACTAACGAGTTTAATCAACAATAACCAGTTAATCTCTGCAACCATTAGCCAACCTCGGGCAAAGTCAGATGAAATTAAGCGTATACGATTGAAGCCGGTTGAATTACAAGGGGTGTACCATATTCAATTTGAGTATCAATACGAACGTATTTTAAAACATGATAATATAGAATTATCTGGAATCCCCGCTAAGATAGATTTCTTACTCCAACAATTCCGTCAAGTTCAAGCAGAATTCAAAGAAGAAAAAATCCATATTCAGCTTTCAAAAAAGTTTAAAATCCTGTGGAAATCAGAGCGAGTTGTTACTAAGACAGTTGTCAATTTGTCGCATAACCGCAAAAAGAATTATCTATTAGACGAAGACACAGCCTATCCTTTCTTAATTCGCCTAGGTGTACAAACTCCTGATGGAAAAGTTAAAAAGCAAAAGCATGATAAGTTTCGTCAAATTAACCGTTTTGTCGAATTTATTGATGATGCACTTGATTATCTTCCAAAAGATCGTCCAGTTCGAATACTGGACTTTGGTTCTGGGAAATCGTATTTAACTTTCGCACTTTATCATTATCTGCACATTGAAAAAGGGCTAGATATTAAGGTAACGGGACTAGATCTGAAAAAAGAAGTTATAGAAGAGTGTCAGCAAATCGCTAATGATTTAAATTATGATAATCTTGAATTTTTGGTTGGCGATATCAATGACTACAATGAAGAAACATCCGTAGATATGGTCGTTACACTACATGCTTGTGATGTTGCAACTGATATGGCGCTTGCTCGCGCTGTGAAATGGGGGGCAAAAGTCATTTTGAGTGTGCCATGTTGTCAACATGAGTTAAACACACAACTTAACAGTCCCTCTCTAGATGTAATGCTGCAGCATGGTCTCGTCAAAGAACGATTCGCTGCGCTAGCAACAGATTCAATTCGTGCGGAACTATTAAAACTTGTTGGTTATGAAGCACAATTACTTGAGTTTATTGATATGGAACACACACCAAAAAACATCTTAATCAGGGCTTATTTCACAGGAAAGAGACCTACAACTGGTGAACAAGAAAAATACAAAGCGTTTGTTGAGTTCTTAGGTGCAAAGCCATTTTTAGAAAAAGAGTTGCAAAATTACCTTTAAGGAAAACCGGGCAAGTACGCCCGATCCTTAAGACAAATGATTTAAATATCAGTCCAGAAGGACATTCCATATAGTATTGACTTTGGTTTCCGGTATAATTTCCGTTACAGGCGGACGCTTTCCGCGGGCGGACCGTGAGCCTCCTCGTCGCAAGCTCCTGTGGGGTCTCACTGGACTCGCTTTTCCGCTGGAGTCGCCGCCTTTCACTACAATTATTCTCCTGTTTAAAATAACCGTGATCAAATATAGTTTAAGAAATAAATATAAAAAATCGTCCGATCCTTTAAAACGAAAGCACTCAAACCTAAATCCTTTGACTGAGAGGCAACCTGCGTTATTAAAAAAGGAAATCATAACTTCACTTTAATCGAATTAACGAGAGACACAATTTCAATTTAGTCTGTTAGCCTCCATATACTAAAACACCATGAACATTCATCAATTTTATGTGCTATCTTATGTTTTAATATAGAAAAACGGCAATCCTTTTAATAAGGGTCGCCGTTTTTCTTACATGTTGACTATTTATTATGGTTTATTTATCTTTTAAGAATTCTCCAATGAAACATCCATAAATACAAACCCATCCCGTTCACTTACTTCACCAAATGTCACGGGCAGTCGAGATGAGAAAATCGGTCCATCGACAACAACCGTATGGAACTCTCCGTTTTCTCCACATGAATCAATTCCAAGACCTTCTAATTCATCCATTAGTTCGCGTGTAAATGTTCGTCCGATATAGTTTCGTGACATCATGTCCGTATTAATGACAACAATTACAGCTTCAAAACCAACCATAAGTAATTCTTCTAAAATAGAACGGCGCGGTTCTTGCCAAAGTGGATGAACCGGTATAATATTCGATTTTGCACATGTTTTTTGCACCCATTCTAAATGGGCTTCTAAATCGATATCACCGAAAATACCATGTGAGATTCCTGCCTGCCGACATTCATCCATAGCATTAATAAACTTTGCTTCATAACCGTTCCAATCTGACCCGCGAATCATTAGGGGAATACCTACACGTTCTGCCTGAGCTTGTACAACAGCTAATGGCAGGGCATGAGATTTTGATACTTCTTCATCTTCCTGAAACATGGTGAGCAATCGTTTTGGTGTCATGCCCGATTGGATTGCACGATAAAAGGCCATAGCAGAATCTTTTCCGCCACTCCATGAAGCGACAAACGGTTTGTTTTCCATTATAAAACTCCTATCTCTTTTCCGTCACGAATTTCAATAGCATCTACTCGCGAATTTTTTAGTATTGCACGAACTTGTTTTTTATATATTGTTTCATATTGATAGGTCCATTTAAACATTCTTCCATACATTCTCCAAGTAGGGATATAACTCGAAGATTCAATTCCCCTTTTCTGATAAAAAAACCTTTTGGAGAATCGATAAACACGAATGGAGACCTGTGGGTTTAAAAAAATTATTTGATCTGCTGCGTCAAACGACCTGTCTGGCCACCCTAAATGTGTACCTTCGATAATCCATGATGATTGTTGAATAGTTGAATCCAATGCCTCATCTCGGATTTCAATAGGATTTCGTATATCGCCTTCATCCCCTCTAGACCAAACCATTTCGTCTAAAGTGTACATTTTAATATTTAATTTCCTAGATAATTGACGGGCGAGTGTGGTCTTTCCACTTCCAACGGAACCTACAATTCGAATTTTATTTACCACTATATTAAGACCCTCATTCTTTTATAATACACGAAATTCTACCCATATACTTTGTGAGTTGTTATACTAATAACAGTCAAGGAGGTTTAAAACCATGGAGTTAAAGCGCGTCGCATATGGCATAATAACTGCTGGTACCATCGTTTTTTTTCGTTACATTGATTTACATATCTATGACATGCCTGCACTAGTTTCTTTAATTTTAATAATTGTTATGATGTTCATTAGTTATAAATTGGTGGAAAAATCCACATTTCTCAAACAAAAAGTTTCTAGAATGACTTATTATTTTATGAATATAGGCATCGTTTTTCTACTCTTCTTCGCCTTTTATCTACTAGAAATATAAAGGGAATCAAGCATAGCAAAACCTATGAAATCACAAATTCACTACAGTTACTTATGTTACCTGCAAAGAATTTTTTTATCGAGGCAGATAAGATTTGTTATTCTTTATTATGAAGGCATTGGTGTACTAGTAGGTGGTGCATAGCCCTCTTTGTATTTCTGATCTATGAAATTACGAATTTCTGTCAAATTATTGCCATCTTGCGCCATATTAATTGATTGAACTGCAATTTCTACACAAACTAAACAACGAGTTCCATGATCATCCCAGACAACCGAACCATCTTCATTTACTCTGTCAATAAAACAATTCTTATTACTTAAATGTCCGGCACTTTCTGCACATCCACAATAACAAGGTATCCATTCCAATATTTCATGTGCATTTCCAGCAGCTTGATATACAAGCTTTAGTTCATTCGATTGGTTATCTAAAAAAGAAGGTAAAACTTCTGCAGAGTTCGTTTTTTCTTGTATATCACCATTTGGTAAATGGATTGAATGATCCTGCTCAAGATCAGCCTCTTTACTATTGCATGCTGAGAGGACCAACATTGCTAAACAAATTAGTATGAACCATTTAGATTTCACTTAACATCCCTCATCTCTATTTTATTGTAACCGACAAATGCTTAGATTTTATTGACACTTTTATGACAGATTGTGTTTTTGGACATTTCTTTTACTAATACAAAAGGAGATTTTTGAGAGGAGGAATTTTTTTGGATAAAACCTGTATTATTATACCTGCATATAAGCCTACAGATTTATGTCTTCAAACAGTTGAAGAACTCATAAAAGTTGGCTTCACTAATATACTAGTTATCAATGATGGATCCGGACAAGAATTCACTCCTATCTTTGAAGAGATCGAACACTATAAAGAAGTGACAGTGCTTCATCATGCTGCAAATCAAGGCAAAGGAAGAGCCTTAAAAACGGCTTTTCACTTCTTTCTAAATGAATTGCCTCATATTCAAAAAGTAATTACAGTAGATGCTGACGGTCAGCATTTAACAAAAGACATTTGTTCTTTACATCATGCTTCTATACATAAAGCGGGCATTATACTAGGAGTACGAAATTTTAAACAAAAAAATATTCCTTTTAGAAGCCGATTTGGAAATAATTTAACTAGAAACTTGTTTGGATACACAACTGGCATTGGAATCTCTGACACACAAACAGGGCTTCGGCTATTTTTAAGGGAGCATTTGATGTGGTTATTGTCAATTAAAGGCGAAGCGTTTGACTACGAAATGAACATACTATCCGCTACAAAAGACGCTCATATACCTGTTAACGAAGTAACGATTGATACGGTATATTTAAATAATAATGAAGCTTCCCGTTTCCAACCAATCCGATCTTCTCTTAGGATTTATAAGGTGTTTTTAAAATTCGCCTTGTCAGGACTCGCTTCTTTTGGATTAGACATTGCATTATTTGCTCTCTTCATTTGGCTATGGAAAGACGATGCACCAGAGATGTATATTGTTTTTGCAACAATTTTAGCAAGGCTACTTTCCTCTATCTTCAATTATGTAGTTAATCGTAACAATGTATTTAAAAATGGGGATGACCGGTCAGTATTAAAATACATAATACTAGCAGTGTTCATCATGGCTTTATCAGCTGGATTAGTGCATGGGACAGTTCTTTTAATAGGCAAAGGTGAAGTTCTAATAAAAGGCATCGTAGATAGTTTATTATTCTTCTTAGGATTTGTAATTCAAAAAAATTGGGTGTTTAAGAATAATAAGCCAAAACACATTTAATTGTGTTTTGGCTTATTTAATAATGGGTGCCTGTACTTGCTGGTCCCAATCCTTAATAAAACGTTCTTGGTGGGGGTTCAGATTTAATGGTAGGTCCTTTCGATCAAAATAAATATGCGCATGTGATTCACTACTTTTTTGAATCAATTTGCCCGTTGCAATTGACGTTTTGAAAATCAACTGAATACTAAAAACTTGATCACCATTAGTATACTGAGCAAACCCCTCATTACCCGAGTAGACACCAAAAAATTCTAAATCTCCAAGCGTTAATCCCGTTTCTTCTTCAGTTTCTCGCCTTGCTGCATCTTCAACTTTTTCACCTAATTCTAAAACACCACCGGGAATGCACCAAACATTTGCATCAACTCGATGTTGTAATAGTATTTGATTGTCTTTTTCAATAATGACACCACAACCAACAGTTAATAATGGTTCATGTCCAATCATATTTCTCATAGTTTGAATATAATTCAATGTAATTGACTTCCTTTCAATATTTACTGGTACCCTAAAATGCTGATAGTATAATCAAATCAATTCAAAAATACATACCTATAATTTCATGTCTTTATGTTATTTTTTGTTTTTGAATATCTTTTTTCATATTTTCTTTCTTTATAATACTGGTATAGCCAAATGGTTATTGTCAGCCACAAGCCTCCAACTAAGAATCCACCTATCACATCACTTGGATAATGAACACCTAAGTAAATACGACTAAGACCAATCATTAGTATCGTAGAAATACTCGAAATTACTACTATTGTACGACCCGATTTAGTACGAACATGGCGCCATAATATAAATGAAAGAATTCCATAAAAGGCGACTGCATTTGTGGAATGTCCACTTGGAAAACTATAGCCTCCTACTTCGATTAATTGATTTAAATCTGGACGTGCTCTTGCAAACATTTGTTTTAAGGTATAAAAGAGAAGATTAGCCCCAGCTATTACACCTAAAAACAGTAGTAATTCGGATCGAATTTTAAACACTATATAAAAGATTAACAAGATAATTACTGATAAGGACAAGATGGATGGTATTGATCCGAGAGAAGTAAAAAACTTCATAATCGTCTTCAAATTTTGAGACTCTATTTTATGAAAGAAGTTAATGATTAACTCGTCAAAACGAACCACCTTTTGACCATGGACTAAAATGGACACTACCCCAAATCCGATGAGTAAAAATAAACTTGTACCAACAAAAAGTGTAAGTTTAATTTTATTATTTATGATTATAATCACCCCAATTTTAATTCGAAGTAAGCACAATTAACATAATTCGTTTTTTAATTCAAGCTAATCAATCGAAAATAAAATGAAATCTGTTTTTTAGACAAACTAAAAAAATCTACTCAAAAAGAATATGGCCGTATACAACTATTATATAAAATTGTACCATTTTCGAAGTTATTGTAACAGTTGAATCCTAATAAGTTATTGGCATGAAAGTAATATTATTTATAAAAAAAGCCCTCCTAGTTGGAAGGCTTCCGAGATTATACGGATGCGTGATCGGTAACTTCTTTTTCTTCTTCTTTCTTGTCTTTCATCTCATAAGAAATGCGGTCTAAACTTGATCGAAGATTTCCTTTTCCAGAATAGTTTTCTAACATTTCTTTCACATCAATTCCTGATGATGCTTTTAATGATTCTTGTAAGGTTGACATTAAGTTTGTTGCATAAGATGTAATTTTATTGGCACCGCCACCTTCGCCACCACCTGTATCAACCACTGTGATCTTGTCGATATTTGCTAATGGACTTGCGATTTGCTTGGCGTATTCAGGCATCATTCGAACGATCATATCTAGAACAGCTGCTTGACCGTAATGCTCAAACGCTTCAGCAATTTCTCGTTTTACTTCAGCTTCAGCAAGACCTTTAAGTCGAATAATACCTGCTTGCGCTTCACCTTGAGCACGCTCAGAGTCCGCTCTCGCTAAACCATCAAGACGTATTTTTTCAGCTTCAGCTTTTGCTTTCGCTTCAATTCGATATTTTTCTGCATCGGCTTCAGCGAATTCACGAGACCGCGATGCTTCTGCATTTTGTTCGATTGCGTAACGATCCGCATCGGCTTTCTTTTTGACTTCAGAGTCGTATTGTTTTTCACGACGTAAAATTTCTTTTTCTTCTAGTTCAATCTGTTTTTGTCGTTCAATAATTTTGATTTGCATTTCTTGTTCCATTACTTCTTGTTTTGAACGTGCGGTTTGTAGTTCGTATGCTTGGTCAGCACGAGCTTTAGCAATATCTTGCTCACGTCGATAGTCCGCAACTTTCAATTGATTTTCTTTTTCTGCTAAAGCAATTTCTGTCGCACGTTCAATTTCATATTGCTGTGCTTCTTTTTCAGCTTCTGATCGCTTTATACGCGTTTCTTTGTCTGCTTCAGCAGTTGCAATGTCCGCGTCTCGTTTCACTTGAGCGATACGAGGTTTACCAAGTGAATCTAGATATCCGTTCTTATCCCGAACGTCTTTAATTGTAAATGACACAATGATAAGTCCCATTTTGGCTAAATCTTGCGAAGCAACACGTTGAACCTCTTGTGAGAACTTATCACGGTTTTTATAAATTTCTTCAACCGTCATAGAACCTAATATTGAACGTAAATGACCTTCCAATACTTCTTTTGCCTCATTTTCACGATCTTCTTTTGACTTTCCTAAGAATTGCTCTGCAGCTGTTGCAATTTCGGAGATAGATCCACCAATTTTTATAATGGCTGTTCCATCAGCCATAACGGGAACGCCTTGTTCCGTATACACTTCAGGTGTCATAACTTCTAATTTACTTGAAAGTAAGCTAAGTGGTTTTGCTTGTTGGAATATTGGTAAAACAAATGTACCTCCACCACGAATAATTTTTATTCGATTACCAGAATCGTCTGTGTGAACTGTTTTTGAGCCTAAATAACTCCCTGTGACAATTAACGCTTCATCTGGACCAACTGTTTTATACTTCGTTACATATACACCAATAATCGCAAGCATTATAAATCCAACTATAGCAATGACAACCCATACTCCTAAACCCATGACAATTCCCCCATTTTCTATTTTTTAATGAAATCAAAGGCTTCATATTCTCTGACGAGGAATGTACCTTCTTTTACATCAATTACTAAAATTTCCTTACCATAGTCGATTTCTTCGTTATCGTATCCTGTTGATCGTTTGTGCAATAGACCGTTAACTGTTTCAATAACAATTTCTCCATAACCATCAATGGGGATTGGTGTAATAACTTTTCCTAATTGACCAGCTAAAGACTCGTCGGTATATGCAAGTGAAACCTCGCTTGAAGACATGGGAAGTAGAATAAAATAGTAAAGCAAAAAATCTATCCCTACTCCGATGGTACCCGCAGCCACTAATACAAGCCAGCTGTTCCATAAGGTAGTCGCTTCAAGAATGTATCCACTTGCTGAAGTTAAGGTACCAAATGCCAATAGAACGGCAGGATTTAAAAACGGTATTCCCTCACCAATTCCATCTGCAATATCTCCGAAAAAGATATAGAGAATCGTAGAAATCCCCATCACAACAAGTACAGTTAAATAAACTTGTTCAATCGACATGTAAATCACTCTCATTTCAGCAATTTTTTGTGATTACTATATTTACGAAGTGCGGCAATAAAAGTTTCACTTTTTTAAAATTTTATTTATCTGATTCTTTGATCAATAAGAGGTTGGATACCATGTAATTCACTTATTCACATGTAAAAGGACGTGTGCCATTCAATTAGAGTGTTGCACATGACCTTTTTACGAATGCCTGGTTACATAAGAAACTACTGAAATGAATATGATGATTCATGGAAGGATAAGTAAGTTATCTTATTCATTTTCCTGGAGGAATTTTATGTTTAGTACAAAAAAGCAAGATCCATTCTTTTCTGCATTACTAAAGATTGCAGAAAATGTGAATGATGCAACTCATTATGCAAACGATTTTACAGTTTTGAGTTGTATAGATTTAAAGGAACTTAGCGTTAAAATAAAAAACTATGAAATTGAAAGCGATACATTAATACACGAGTTAATTATTAAGCTTAATAAATCGTTCATGACTCCAATAGAGCGTGAAGATATCCTCCAATTAGCCGTTAAAATGAATGCTGTGTTAGATGGCGTTGAATACTTTATAGCATATTTAGATATGTATTCAATAATTAAAATCGATGACTCCACGAAATCTTTCTTTCACTACCTTGTAAAGAGTACAGATGAATTCGTCAAAGCAATGGAATTAATGGATTCTAAAAAACTACACAAAATGCGTGACCATGTAATATTGATAAAAGGCTATAAACGCAAATGTAATGACATTTACCGAACATCTATGAAACACCTTTTTTTAAATGAAAAAGATCCGATTCGTATTATTCAATTTAAAGATATTTACGAAAAACTCGAAGACGTCGCTGGTTATTGTGAAAATGTAGCAAATACAATCGAGACAATAATTATGCGTAATGTATAGGAGAGTAAATACATATGGATTCTTTACTCATTTTAACTATTCTTGTGGTCATATTTGCGCTAGTATTCGATTTTATTAACGGTTTTCATGATACGGCAAATGCTATTGCTACCTCCGTTTCTACACGAGCACTTTCGCCGCGATTCGCCGTTTTATTAGCTGCTGTCATGAATTTCGTGGGGGCACTTACTTTTACGGGTGTTGCCAAGACCATCTCGAAAGATATAGTAGATCCTTTCATGCTTGAAAATGGTTCGCTTGTTATTTTAGCTGCACTTTTATCCGCAATTGCTTGGAACTTAATTACCTGGTATTTTGGGTTTCCGTCCAGCTCCTCTCATGCATTGATCGGATCAATTGCTGGAGCAGCTGTTTCTGCTGCTGGCCTTGGTATTTTGAATTTTACAGGCTTCATAAAAATCCTACAAGCGTTACTAATTTCACCATTTATAGCACTTGTAGTGGGATTTTTAATGATGACCTTGTTTAAAGTATTATTTAAGAACAATAGTCTTTATCGGACCAATAGAGGTTTCCGTATATTCCAAATCGGTACAGCAGCTTTACAATCATTTGCGCATGGTACAAATGATGCGCAAAAAGCTATGGGGATTATCACTTTGGCATTAATTGCTGCTAAACTTCAGTCGGGCGATGATATTCAAATGTGGGTTCGTGTTTCTGCAGCACTTGCTATGGGGATAGGAACATCGATTGGTGGATACAAAATCATTAAAACTGTTGGCGGGAAAATCATGAAAATCCGTCCCATCAATGGGGCTGCAGCTGATTTAACTTCAGCACTGATAATTTTTGGTGCGACAACGATTCATCTACCAGTTTCAACTACTCATGTTATTTCTTCTGCCATTATGGGTGTTGGCTCAGCTCAACGTGTAAGAGGTGTAAAATGGGGCGTTGCAAGAAAAATCGTTATAACATGGGTAATAACATTACCCATTTGCGGAGCACTTGCTGCTCTGATTTATCGTATTCTTAATTTATATACTTAATGATAAAAGCTGTAACGCTCATATCTTGAGCATTACAGCTTTTATTCTTTTATGAGCAGGCCAAGCGATTTTGCAAATCCTATCGCTTGTTCTTTTGAAACTGTACATCCTGACAACTTGTCAGCACTCACCATGATTTGTTCATATGTACACGTACTAAAATCAATATTCGCTAATTTCGTATCCGAGAAATTCGAACCATCCAATTCACATTCAGTAAATTCAACTTTTTCAAATGTACATTCATAAAAATCAGCTTTGTTTAATATTGTTTGATGAAACTTCACATGTTTCATTTTACTAAAGCTAAATGCCGCGTAATTCGCCACACAATTATTGAATTCTACATGTCCAAAACGACTTTGTGTACATTGCACTCCCATCAATTTTGACTGTAGAAATTCAACTCGATGAAATATAGAATGTCCAAAATCTACGTTGGATAAATCACAACGCTCGAATTTGCAATCAATAAATTCCACTTGATTAAAACGAACCCCTTCAAAAGACACGTCATGAAAATGGACCTGATCAAAACTAATTTTGTCCTCCGGTAACTCAAAAATATTCCATTTCGACACAATTCCCCGGGAAATAAACCATTGTTCTTCCACTTCAATTAAAGTAGCAAGATCCAGTTCTTCTAGCTGTTTTGGGATTTTTGGCTTGTCAATTCTAATACTATGACACCTCTTCCTTATTTATAAAACGATCCTACTAGTTGACTTCTTCTAGTTTCGACAAAGATTATTAATTTGTAAGATACTCGTTCTATTGAGTTAAGTTTCACACTAGTTACTTAAGTTCAGAACACTATTGGCACTAGCTTGACCCGGAAATGAATCGTCAATGCTGCTATACGTGATGCGAACGGTATCGAACTCATTGACTTTTCTCAATTGATCAAGCGATAATGAAAACCAAATTGCTTCGTTTGCATTTTTTAGCATTTCCTCTTCTGTTTGCCCTTGAATTTCAGCCGCATTTTTTTCACCACTAATCACCAATATACGAGCATTATCTATTTTAGCAACAAAACCCTCTATTGCTAATGCATTTCCACTTTGTATTTGATTATTTTGATAAAACATAGTAATAGAACCAACGATAATTGCTATAGCAGTGATTACAATTAAGATGATTAATACGACGGCTTTATTACCTTTCATAACTCGTATGCCTCCTGTTTTTTCTGATAAAGATAAATTCCATATTGATTAACTTACAGTAAAACTCATCTTATTTTTTACAACACTGTTTTCATCGCTCAATCTAATCTTTAATATGATTTCAGTTCCATTTACTAATGCAATGACCGCTCGATACAGCCCCGTTCGGTCCTTTTGGTTTCAATTTTCAATACATCCACCGCCGAGAATATTTCTTCTAGTATATCGATAATATTTTTTAATTTCCAATAAAAGAAAAGAGCTAGAAAAGTATCTAGCTCTCAAATGTGTAACTTAAGCGAATCATATCTCGACACAACAAGCCATTTTCATAAATTGGTTCATCGTAACTACGGACAAAGTAGTCGAAATCAACTCCGACAATACGAAAACCACATTGTTGATAAAGTTTTAGTTGATAAATACTTGAATTTCCAGTGCCTATTTCTACCTGTGCATATCCCTGTTTGGAAGCTTCATTAATTGCATGAGAAATTAATTGTTTACCTATACCTCTTCCTTGATGAATCTCTTGGACTGCTACATTCATAATTTCAACTACAATTTTCTTCGTTTCTTTCAGAACGTATACACCTATAATTTCGTCAGATTCTTCTCCGACATAGATGCAACTATTATGAATGTATCCTTCAATAATCATCTTGGAAGGATCAGCTAGTTCTAATAATTCCCACGGAGGATTTTCTGAGGGATCTAATCTTCGAATCATCATTATTTCGTTAATAACTCAAATCCTTCACTCAACAAATACTCTTCGGCTTCATCAAATGATTCGTAGCTTTCTTCTAAGTTGTGTGTATAATAAATATTCCAAAGAGTGTCCTCATGAATCAGTTTCAATTCTTGACCGTCACCGTTTTTCCACACTTGCTCTTCTACAACTTCTTCTTCGTCAAATTGTTCTTCTTCAGACAAGATACCAATTGAGTCTGTAATCATTTGGTGTAACTCATCTTCCGTTACTTCACGAATATTAACCATGCCTTTATTATCCGCGTTATATTTTTTAATATCCCCAACAAAAACAAACCCGTTGCCGTTAGGATGCAGGTGATAGATGACTGCTTTTTTGTCATATAAACTATCTTCGAAGTGGTAGTTCACTCGTTTTAATGAGACATCTTTTTTAGTTAATTCAGGGAAAGATTCAATAATAGCAGTTTTTTGTTCAAATGTTAGCATAATGCGCCTCTTTTCATAGTGTTTCTTTGAGTAATTATTATATCACATGAGCGTAGAAAACTTGATTGACAACTTAATTCATTAGCGGCTATAATCACAGAAATATATAGAACTCTTCTTATGGAAAAAAGATGTGTAATTTTGTCGAAATGGAGTTGTGTGGTGAAAGACTCTAAAAAACCACTTGTTGATTCCTTCTTAAGTTCGAAGACGAAAGTATTTCATAACACCTTTTTGGTAAAGGCAATAGGACATGAGCATGTTCCCCTTTTTGATTCCAGAATCATTGTTAAAAAGAAAAAGATCATGTTGAAGGTTTGCACCAGAAGTCGCGTGGGTGACACATGGTGGTGATGAAAAGATAGCTGAACGATTATGTGAAAGGCCATCCATCATCTGGAGTCTTATTTTGTGAGCATTTTAGCAATATTATTCATTCCTATCGTGATTTACCAAAGCTTTATAACCAATGATCAAATGTGGTTCGTTGGAAAAAAAACGAGTCCCTTCCTTCGTACTTTAGAATTTTTTGTAGCAGGAAGGTCATACGGCTCATTCATGCCACAGATGATGAAGCAATGGAAGAAACGTTACGCATGATAAATGAGTATGCAGCTTTATGTGAAGAATGGGTGGCCATTCCGGTCATCAAGGGTTAAAAAACAGATAAAAAATTCTCGGGTGCAAAATTAACCTTCACGATTGAAACACTTATGCATGATGGGGAAGTATTAGAATCACTTTTTCTGCACTATAAGTGGCTTAATATTGTCGTTAGTCTACACTATTTACTGAAGGAGTTGTTCACTATTGATCAAAGCTATTATATTCGATTTAGATGATACGTTATTATGGGACAAAAAAAGTGTAGAAACTGCTTTTCAGATGACATGCCAATTGGCCGCTAAAAAAGTTCCAATTGACGCTATTCAGTTAGAAAAAGCAGTTAGAAAAGAAGCAAGTGAACTATATGCTTCTTATGAGACCTATGCATTTACTAAAATGATTGGTATTAATCCTTTTGAAGGCTTATGGGGGACATTTGATGATGAGGGGGAACACTTTCAGAAAATGAAAGAAGTTGTTCCGACATATCGCATTGAAGCATGGACTAGAGGGTTACATAGGATTGGTATTAACGATCCAGTATTAGGAGAACAACTTGCTGAATATTTCCCAAAAGCAAGAAAGGACCATCCGTTTATCTACAAAGAAACATTTCAGGTGCTTGAACGTCTTAAAAGTCTCTATAAACTTGTGCTCTTAACAAACGGTTCACCCACATTGCAAAAGACCAAACTCGAAATAACGCCAGAGATTGCTCCGTATTTTACGGACATCGTGATTTCAGGAGCATTCGGAAAAGGCAAACCGGACCCTTCCATCTTCAGTTTTGCGCTATCTCAAAATAATATACAAGCAGATGAAGCGATAATGGTCGGGGATAATTTGATGACTGATATTTTAGGGGCCACCCGTGCAGGCATTCGTTCTGTATGGATAAATAGGGAGCAAAAGTTGCTTGATCAAGATGTAACACCAACATATGAAATTAATGATTTAGAAGAATTATTTCCTATTTTAAAAGATTTATCATAAGAAAAACCGGGCAAAGTACGCCCGGTCTTTTAAGCAAGAACATATTATCAACTTTGGTTTCCGGTTATGATTTCCATTGCAGGCGGACGCTTTCCG
>NZ_ALJG01000321.1 GCF_000286315.1 Paenisporosarcina sp. TG20
TAAAGTACCAGTGACTTTCTGCTATTTAAAAAGCATATACTCCCTTCTTTTTAAGTTGTATTTTCTTTTATGATAAATTCGAAAACATTTACTTGATTGAAGCGGAAGGCGGCGACTCCTACGGGATCAGCGGGACAGGCGAGACCCCGCAGTGAACGGATTGTGCACAATCCGTTTGCGACGAGTAACCGCAGGAGCACATGTTTGCGCCAGCGACCGAGGAGGCTTACCGCCCGCCCCGTGGAAAGCGTCCGCCTGGAGCGCAAATCAGCGGTATCATAATAGAACCTACTCCTTAAAATGCCAGGAATACTGAATTCATAGCACACCAATTTTATATACTTTCTTATTTTTTAAAAGAGTTCTGAATACCATCTTCTATATTTAACTAAAAAAATCCCGGTACTCGTTTAAGTAACGATGCCGGGAATTTTTTTAATTAGAACCGAAGAATGTAACAAATTCTTCTACAGACATACGTGGTTTTGCTTTTGGCATTTCATCATAATAACCAAATTGGAGCATGCTTATGATACGTTCTTCTGGTTTGACACCCATTATCTCACGGAAATTTGGCGCATCAATGAATGGTGGAGTCTTCCAACAAGAACCAATACCTAGGTCCCATGCTAGCAATTGTGCGTTTTGAATATAGCAACTAGCTGCAGCATAATCTTCCAATCGTTCTTTTTGACGAACATCTTCTTTGACGATAACAAATGCATATGCACCTGGATCAAGGAATTTTTTCATTTGCTTAGACAATGCAACTTCAGGAAGTTCTTGCCATTTAGGTATGCCGAATTCCCGTAACACTGTATGTAACTCATCTAGCTCTTCACTACTAGCAACGACTAGTCTCCATGGTTCACGGTTGCCATGGTTTGGCGCCCACTTTGCATCTTCTAAAACTGTCATTAATGTATCGCGTTCTACTGGTTGTCCGTTAAATTTTTTAATTGAACGACGTTGAAGTATAGCGTCACGAACTGATAAAGATTGTCCATTCATGTGTAAGTTCCCCTTTTCAATAACAAGTTAAAACCAGCTATGTGCAATAATACCTAAAATAATTATATGAAAAATTTGATCCACCATAATTAGGAGCCATTTTTCTTCATTACCTTTTACATTCATTATATGTTTTACCCACCACGCAACAAATATGCGACGATCCAAGAAAATATGGCTCATGAATAATAGTACAATTGCACCGACCGGCAATAAACCATATCCGACGAATGCTAGCGCAGTGACCGAAATTGTATAAACAACACAATGGACGATTAAAGGTACCCATTTGGTTGTCTTAAATATGGCCATCCAAGTGGTTTGAAACAAGAAATCACCTATTAAATGACCTATTAGCAAATAACTAAAAAGCGACATCAAAGCTCCTCCAAATCGATGATAAACTAGCTTTGACTCGTTTATCTAAACTATTAGATTCATTTAAGCTATGTTAATATTATCATACCAATCAAATTTTCTTAAGAAACAACAATTGACGTCAAGATAGAAAGGATTTTCGATATGTTTAAACATGACCCCACATCCACTTTTCACCATCAAAACGAGCTGCAATCAGATGAATTACTTGCGGTCATTTTTAAATATATGGAGAAAATCACGGCAGAAACAGATTTAGATAAGTTGCTAATGATTTTAGCAGACTTAGGCAAAAATCTAGTTCTTGCAGATCGTTGTACAGTTTGGCTTCACAATCCAGAAAGTAATCAACTATGGACTATTGTAGCACATGGGATTGACCCCGTAATGGTTCCTGAGAAAAGTGGGTTCATTGGTCATAGTTTTTCGACAGGAGAATCCATTATTGTAAAAGATGCTTATAAAGATGATCGTTTTAACAAAACAATCGATCTCTCCACTGGGTATCTAACAAAATCGGTATTGTGTATTCCTTTTCGAAACTCGGAAGGAATTGTCATTGGTGCATTCCAAGCTATCAATAAAATGACTGTTAATGAAATATTCTCAGAACGTGATAGAGAAATCCTGACGTTAGCAGCTTCCTACTCTGGTAAAACATTGGAATCTTCAATATTACGTAACGAGTTAATAGAAACTCAAAGAGAAATGATAGAAACGATGGGTGAAATCGGCGAAAGTCGTTCACAAGAAACCGGTAATCATGTAAAACGTGTAGCGGAATATTCATTTACTTTGGCTAAGCTAGCTGGATTAACGGACTCGCAAGCTCACTTGTTGAAACTGGCTTCCCCGATGCATGATATCGGAAAAGTGGCAATTCCCGATACGATATTATTAAAGCCTGGTCCTTTAACTAAAACAGAATTCGAATTAATGAAAACTCATACAACCATTGGCTACAATGTCTTTAAACATTCTAACCGAGAATTGTTGCGAATGGCAGCAATTATTGCACATGAACATCATGAAAAATGGAACGGTACCGGTTACCCTATTGGTCTAAAAGAAAATGAGATTCATATTTTTGGGCGAATTACTGCAATTGCTGATGTATTTGACGCCTTGACAAGCGAACGAGTTTATAAGAAAGCCTGGTCCATTGAAGAGGTTATTTCCTTTCTATTGGAACAACGCGGGAAGCATTTCGACCCTTTTTTAATCGATTTATTCCTTCTACATATCGACACATTTATTGACATCCGCTACAAATATGCTGCTGATAGAATAGGAGATTGAAAATGAGCAAAAATGTTCTCTTCCACGAAGATCGTGAATTCGACTTGTCAATTGAAGAACTATGGGGTTTACTTTCAGATACGAATCATTTTAATCAATATATTGGACTTTTCCCTGTCCAGTTTTCCCCCTTTACATACGAAAACAATATACTACATCGTAAAGCGGAAGGAAAAGCTCTGGGCTTAGTAAAAAATGCTTGGAGTGAGCACGCTTTTGAATGGGTAAAAAACTCCCATTATGTAATAGAACGAATTTACTCAATCGGCCCTGTATCACGGGCATTATGGACTGTTAGTTTAGAGAGAATCAATGAAAACCGAACTCGCCTTATCCTTGAAGCGGATTTTACGATTCGAAATCTCCTAGGGAATGTCGGTTTAAAATTAATTATCATCCCACAACTCCGCCGCATCTTTCCTTACTCATTGTTGTATATAGAAAACAAATCTTCTGACGAACCTAGACCGCAGAAAAAACAGATGATAACCGTTAATTCTGAGCGCTTGAATTTAATTGTAAGTCGGTTTCGAGAAACCTTTTCTAATGAAGACATGATACATAGCCTTATACATATGATTAAGACTCATAACGACGACGAAGTGAGTCATATTAAACCGTTGCAATGGGCGCATGACCGAGGATACGAAAAACTCGAAACGATTGAAATGTTCTTATTAGCAACGAAGGCTGGTTTATTAGATCAACAATGGAGTTTAATGTGTCCTAACTGCCGGGTTTCGAAAGAACAGACTATTTCATTGAGACTACTGAATAACACGGTCCACTGTGACTTATGTGGAGTTGATTACGAAGTGAATTTTGATCGCTACGTTGAAATGCGGTTCGTCATAAATCCTTCGATACGAAAAACCGAGGAAAAGTTATTCTGTTTAAATGGTCCAATGAACTCACCACATGTCGTCGCCCAAACACGGATTCCATCAGGTGAAAGCCGTATGATGAACTTAGCTAAATGGCCACAAGAGTTACGACTACGAGTTTTGAAGTTTAATCATAGCGTCCAATTCGATCAAGGATATCATGAAGGGTCCGGCGTTCTTACGTATACAGAAGAATTAGGATTTAATACAGATTTGATGCGATTGGTGAATGAAGTTACAATTCACAACAACGCACCTTATGAAATAGTTGTAGTACTTGAAGAAACCAAGTGGGATTCATTTGCATTAACTGCACGGGAAGTAACATCTTTGCAACTGTTCCGTGATTTATTTGCAACGGAAGTGTTGTCGCCTGAACAACAAATCGGAGTAGGCGAAATGACAATTTTATTTACGGATTTAAAAGGCTCAACGAAATTATACGAAGCGATTGGTGATGCACTTGCCTATTCAGATGTAAAAAAGCACTTTGATTATTTAAAAAAACATATACAAACAAATCATGGAACAATTATCAAAACGATTGGTGACTCTGTAATGGCTGGTTTTTACCAAGACACATTAGCTTTGGGTGCAGTACATGCAATTCAAGCGAACATTGATGAATTAAACTCAACTCTCTCACAGCCTGTTTCAATTAAAATCGGCTTTTATAGTGGTCCAGTTATTGCTGTGAATGCTAATGATATACTTGATTACTTCGGCCGTACTGTCAATATGGCTGCACGTATCCAAAATCAAAGTTCTGGCAACGATTTAGTTATGAGCGAGCAGGGTTACAATGATTTACTACAAACCGAGGATTCCAAACAACTGCTAACTAATTATACAGCTACCCATTTTGAAGCATCTCTTCAAGGTATTGATGGAACACTTAGTTTAGTACGTCTGAACCATATTTAAAATTAGTGCCTACGACATGTCGTAGGTTTTTTTGCGCTATAAGAAGACCACCATGGCTTACGTTTCACATAATTCATGGTGGTTTTCGAGTTACACCTGTGAGCTTGGAGTAGCTATGTCTAGCTCCAATCGTCAGCTCCCGGGCCCTTTTTGAAGTCAGAAAGATGAAACATTCGTCTTTCTAACTTCCAGCGCCGGCTTTGAACTAGAAGGCGCTTTACCCGATCTTTCTTATTAGATAAGAGATATTATGAGAGCTAACTCATGATTTTGTTGAAATTTTTGTGAGGACTGAGTGGAATCTCATGTGGAAAGGAACAATTATCATTGGAAGTCCCCTAATAACACTTATGATTTCAACGTAAGATGCTGTTTCGTTGCAACTTATTAGATTTGGTTGCAACTTATTGAGTTTCGTTGCAACTTATTAATTTTCGTTGCAACTTATTGGATTTCGTTGCAACTAACCAATTATTTCCTAATTAATCATTAATTAGACCATGTCTTAGAGTGATTTGTTATTCAAAGTTTGGAGTAGCTATGTCTAACTTCCAGCCTCTGCGTCTGGCTAGAATGCGCTTTACCCGATCTTTCTTATTAGATAAGAGAGATTATGAGAGCTAACTCATGATTTTGTTGAAATATTTGTGAGGACTGAGTGGAATCTCATGTAGAAAGGAACAATTATCATTGGAAGTCGACTAATAACACTTATGATTTCAACGTAAGATGCTGTTTCGTTGCAACTTATTAGTTTTCGTTGCAACTTATTGAGTTTCGTTGCAACTTTACAGATTTGGTTGCAACTAACCAATTACCTCCTAATTAAACATTTAATAAAACCACGACTAGGAGCGATTGGTTGTTCCAAGTATCGTCTTATTCCTTCATAATAGAAAGAAAGCATTTGGAGGGTTCGCATGATTGTTGTCTATTTATTAGCGAGCTATTTATTGGGAAATTTACTGACTGCCTGGTGGGTAGGTAAGTTTTATAAGACTGACTTGCGAGAACATCGTAGTGGTAATTTGGGCGCTCGTAATGCAGGGGTCGTTATTGGTAAATCAGCATTTCTTCTAACATTATTAGGTGACGCTATGAAAGGCGTACTTGTCATTCTTGCAGGTCGGTATTTAGGGTATCCTGAATGGATAGTTGCAATGGGAGGTTTGTTTGTTATTTGTGGGCATCTGTTTCCTTTTTGGTTAAAAGGAAACGGTGGAAAAGGTGTAGCAACTTTTATTGGGATTGGGCTTACATTTAATCTTATGTTTGCACTTACTTTTAGTATTGTATTTTTACTGTCCCTATTTTTCCTGAGAAGTGCAACTCTTAGCATGATGTTGGCTTATATTGCATATATTGTATCAATTTTTTATTTGTATGAAATTGAAAGTTCGTGGCCTATCATTGTTTCAATCTTGTTAATTATGTATCGCCATCGATTTGACATCAAACAATCTTTTGTGGAACAAAAATGGAAACGGTCTTGATGTTATTGAGTGAATAGCTTTATTTCTCTTAAAACCAAATAGCATCGCGAGATAATACTTTTGATGGTATAATATTAAATAATCAAAATATTAAAGAAAAGATAGGGTGTTTAGTTAAATGTCGAAAAAACCAATTGCTTGGATTGTTGATAGTACCGCTTATGTAAGTGATATACTTGCTGCGCATCCAGATGTTCATGTTGTCCCATTAACCATTCATTTTGGACAAGAACAATTTGCAGATGGAGTAGAACTAACATCAGATGAACTGTACAGCCGTATTCGAAATGCAGAAGAATTCCCTAAAACTTCGCAACCACCTGCTGGTGAATTTGCTAAGCTATATGAAAAGATTAGTGAGGATTATGAAGCTATTATAGCTGTACACATTTCTGAAAAGTTGAGTGGAACAATTTCTTCGTCTAAGTCTGGTGCAGAAATTGCAGAAATTCATATGGAATGTATCGACTCTCTTGCACTCTCTTCAGGGATTACTTTACTCGTTGAACGTGGTCTTATTTTGCAAGAAAGAGGAATGAACATTGAAGAAATTGCTCTTAAACTACGTAGTGAAATGAAAAATTTTCGAAACTACATTCTCATCGGGAACTTAAATCAATTGTATAAAGGTGGACGAATGAGTGGGGTTCAATTTTATTTAGGTAGCTTACTAAAAATTAAACCAATTATTCAATTAACCGAATTTGGCGAATTAAAAGCATTTGAAAAAGTACGTTCTCAAAATAAAGCTATTAACTATTTAGTTGACAAAGCTGTTGATGCGTACGAAAAAGATGGGGTCCGATCTATTGATCTTATGCACGGAAATGTATTAGATCAAGTGGAAGATTTAAAGAAATTAATCCAGGCAAAAGTACCAAACTTGGAAGTGCGTGTTGGAGAAATCAGCTCTGTACTTGCTGTACATGCTGGCGAAGGAACAATCGCTACTCTATGGCACGTGCCTGCTGAATAAATGCTTACTTAAAGAAAGGGATGTTACAATCGTCATTTTTATATGACTCTTGGAGCATCCCTCTTTTCTAGGTAACAAAAGAAATCAATTAAAAGAATCGACTATGTGAATAAAAATATATTTAGTTTCATTTTGAAAAGCGTAGGAAGTATTGTAGCTCCAATCCCTGTCTTTACTATTATTGGTATGAGCATTTACTAACGGTTCGTTGCCATCAAATCCAGTCACTATAGTAGTATGATCATAACGACCATCTCCTTCAAAATCATAACAAATGACGTCACCTAGTTCTAAGTCTCTAGCATTGGCTACTTTTAAACCTTTCAATCCCACAGTTGAGGTTTCTAAATACCAACGGAGTGAGTGAGCAGTAGACCAACTTAGACTCCATGTTCCGCCTTCAATCCACCACCCTTTTTCACGATTCGGATACCCTCTCATGGGTGCTCCTCCCGCCTTCAAGCATTGGGAAATATAATTCGTGCAATCTACGTCAAAAGTTGGATATGCAGGATTATATGAATTCCACCATGTATTTGCATATTGAACAGCCGCTTGGCGGTTGTACATGTACGTTCCCCCCTTTAGGAGAGATTATGAAACATTTGATTAATTTAGAAGAACGGAGTGTTAGGTTATGCGAAGAACTCTGAGTGGATTACTGACGTCTATCGTTTTCGGGGGTGTGTGCTTATTCATTGTTTTTCAAGGTATTGGATATATAATGACCGTTTATGCTATACCCTTTATCCTTTTATACGGAATTCCAGTGAATTTGATGGCTCACGCATTAACCATTCACGAAAAACGTTATGCAGCTCTAAAGAGGTTACTTATTTATGTGACAATGGGCGGATGGTTGTTTGCTCTAATTTCTCTCATTTATTTTATAAAGGGATTATATACGAATGATCCTGCTAACTTTTTTATTTTTCTTTCTATGTTTTTCGCATTGTGCTTTTGGCTTGGGGAAGAAGTTTTTGAACGCACAAAACTTAAAGAATGGACTAATCCTGATTTGAGTAAAGTGTAGACTTTTCTACTTAGGAAATTCAATATAAATTTAGATTTCCAGGGAACTTCGGATTTTTAACCCCCCTATCTCAACTTGCTTGTAGTAATTCTGCGGTTGGCCCCTTCGCCCTCCTGCCTTCACGTACTTAATGGTTTGAGTTTGGTGTACGAGAGAATAGATACTGATTTTATAGAAAGTAAACGGCCGAAGATACTATTTCGGCCTTTCATTACATTCTTTAAGTTTGGAAGTTTCTTTATTCTATCTTCAGTTGATTCCACTTACAGTCGAAATTAGGACTTCCAATACTGCTTAACTTTTGGTGCATTTGGAATGAAATTCTTAGTCGATCAGAATAGCAAAAAGGTTTATAACGTTAAAACCACCCATTTAAACAAATGGATGGTTTTTGCATGCTATTAATTTGGAATTATGGTTTCATAAAATGCATGGAACGAATTCATAACGACATCTATACTTGTTCTGATAAATGGAATTATAGTGACATCACCAATTGGTGTTAATATGACCACTAAAAATAGAATAGAACCGTACATTTCTAAAGGGCGAAGTTTCAATTGAATTGATGGTGGAAATAAGCTGGATACGATCCGGTATCCATCTAAAGGTGGGAGAGGTAATAGATTAAACACACCTAATACTACATTGAGAGCAACAAAGATATTAAGGAATTCTTCTACTGAAATACTTACAGGAGTGAAGTACCAAATACTAAATCCAATAAAAGCTAAAACAAAATTACTAAGCGGTCCAACTAAACTAACGATGATCGATTGAATGCGTCTAGTAGAAAAATAAATGCTATTAATTGGTACAGGTTTTGCCCATCCAATCCCAGCGATAAAAATTAACAGTGTCCCAAAAAAATCTAGGTGTTTTAGTGGGTTAAGTGTGACTCTCCCTTGGATTTTTGCTGTGTCATCTCCGAACACTGATGCCATCCAAGCATGCATAAATTCATGAAGAGTAAAAGCAAATACCAATGTGATCACTACATATGGAATCTCGGATAAAGGAAATGCTAAAAATTCTATGTTGTCCGCCCGCTCTCAGTTCTATTTAAGTTACTCTAAATTATATTTGATTCACATCTTGCAAACCATTTAAATATTTAAAACCTGAATTTCAATACTTTAAAAGGTTATGCTCATACTCTACTATTTAGTCACCTATTCTAGTTATGATATTTATAATATATACAATTAAACTATGTCTACTTAAATTATACCATTTTCTCGATGTTCTACAGGTATTAATGCTAAGACATTGCTGATTATAAAGGTTCGTTTTGTTTGGCGTAGAAAACAAAAGGCTTGAAATATATCACCTTCAAACCTTAAAACTTTTAAACGACGTTTGGTTATCTGACCACACTTTGAGACATACATGATATCCACTAATTGCCCATACCTCAATGACTTAGCAAGATTTTCTCTCATTTGATTCACCTTCCACAAGAACGTTTGTTCTTATTATATGCAAGAAAGTTATTTTTAACAATACAGATTTTAAAAATTCTTTAATCAGTGACTTAGACTTATTTCTTTCCTCGCTACTTTGTCATAACACTGTTCATTTTCATATATCCCATCTGGTTTAGCATTTTTTTAAAAGCCATAATGCAACTCAGTTGTCACCATGCCTTACGTGGAATATAATACCAATAACAAGCTTTATTGAAAGTCTAGACAGTGAATGGTGTGGTAGTAGTGCTCCAAGGTCATAGCAAATGTATTGCAAGATTACAATGCATTCCATATACTCGATGGAATTACTATGCATTTATTAATACAAACATTAAAGTGTTAACAAACGAGGAGAATTTATGAACAAAAATAATAATAAAACCTTCAAATTGAATAAAGTTCAAAAATTAGTTATCGGTCTCGGTGTTGTGGGTTTAATCGGAACTCTTATATATATCAAAATCAAACCCGAGTTGCCTATGTTTACGAAAACAGATGTTACAGTCAATAAAACAATTGATGAAGATGGTGCAACAGTCATTGAATTGGTAGATGAGGATGATTTTGATTTAGAAATACATATGCCAATGGATTTAACAGATGATAAAATAGGTGTATTTATTCATCGGATGGCACATCAGAAAGTAATTGCAGACGAGAAATGGGGAAATGAACCTTTAACAATGAATCGAGTTGTTCGGCTCATTGATGTAATTGAAGAGAATAAAAGTAATTATAAACATAGTGGAACTTATCTCAGGATTCTCGAGAAATGGCGAAATAATGATTTTACTGAAGTAGATTTTGACCATAATGAGATTTGGCGTATTCAATCGGGAACTGTAGGACGTGCCACTGGGATTCTGAGTTATGAAGAAGAGCAATCATATATTGAGCGACATTATAATACTGATTAGCAGTAACAGTTCAATGATTCAAAATACCAACTCAAATGAAGTAGCGAAGTTTAAGCTCTTAGATGTTGCTATTCAATGACATACAAAAAGAACACTTCGACTTTCTGTAATCCAGAAAGTTGAAGTGTTCCTATTAAATCTTGAGTATTGCATAACTTCATTATCCATTGAAAAATTGACTGAACAACGTTAATAAAACAAGCTATGGAGTATATCGGGATCGAACCGACGACCTTCACACTGCCAGCGTGACGCTCTCCCATCTGAGCTAATACCCCTAATCAATATCTTTGTTATAATACTAGTATATAACAATATCAGTAGTGGATTCAATAGGAGAAAGGGTGTCTAGATGCCAAAAGTTCAGCAACATGCAGAACGTGAAATCCTATCTCCAACATCTTTATGTGATTCAAAAGGAAACTTGAATCCAGCAGCGATTGGTTATTCGCGAAAACCTTTGATTGACAGTAACTTATCAGGTCACTTTATGCGCAAGAAAAAATGGAATTACTGGTGTATCTACGGGGAAGACATTATGTTTTCAGCATCCATTCGTCACATGGACTACACGGTAATTTGCAGTGTATATTTTGTGGATTATGAAACACAACGATTTTTCGAGAAAACGATTACTGTGTCATTAAGTCAGCGTGTCCATATGCCTAATCAGGTATTGGAAACAATTAATTTCTCTAATGATGATATGAGCATGCACCTGCTGCATATACAAAGTGAGACGCATATGAAAGTGATGATTTCAAATTTTGATGGGGATTTTCTTCAAGCGGATTTGCAAATTGAGCATCCGGCTAATGATGAATCATTAAATGTGGTAATTCCTTGGAATCGGCAACTATTTCATCATACTGCAAAACATCACATCATGCCGACTAGTGGATTTGTCAAAGTTGGGGATAAACACTACAATTTCAACTCAGAAGATAGTTATGCTGTACTTGATTATGGTCGCGGAGTTTGGCCTAGAAAAGCTTCAAGAAAATGGGCTGTGGCTTCTCAACGTTTGGGAACCCAGCGTATTGGACTTAATTTTGGTGGAATGTGGACAGATGGTACTGGCATGACTGAAAATGCGGTATTCGTTGATGGACACATGTCAAAAATTTCAGAAGACGTGATTTTCAAACATGACGAGACTGACTTGATGAAACCCTGGAACATTACTTCTAAATTTTCACCTGATGTTAGTTTGACATTTACTCCATTTCTACAACGTGAAGCAAATATAAAAGTTGGGTTTGTCAATATGACTGGATATCAAATGGTGGGTTACTTTAATGGTTTCGTTCATTTAGATGATGGCTCATGTCTATCCATTACTCAATTACTTGGTAGCATTGAAGATCATAAAGCAAAATGGTAATAAAAAATCCAGGCAAAATACACTGTGGTTTCCAGGTCGCTTCGGACGGCAAGTCCACTGCACCAAATGAAAGGGATGAGCAAGGTTTCACTTTGCTCATCCCTTTTTTACAGGCGATCTTGCGGTGAGTTCACGTCCGATGCACCACATCAACCAATGGGCATATCTATTTCTATAAAAGAGAAAAGACTTGTTGCTTACTAAAGAAACCTAGACATACTAAAGGAAGATAGCGAAGTGACCTTTGTCGCCACCCTATCTTCCTATCATTCTTAATATGATGTTGCAGTTGTTTTGCGGTGAATAGCGTTCTCTTAACCCTCTTCTTCGTTACACTCGTTAGAGTAATCAACAACAATACGGCTGTACAGCTGATACTAACTAAAACTTAACGCCTTCTTCATTTCTTCAGGGAAATCCGTGAAAATTGCATGTACACCTATTGTTTGTAAAGCTAGTGCATGCTTAACTTCATTAACTGTAAAGACGCGAATGATTGCCCCTTTCAACATGGCTTCTTGTGTCATTTTACGCATGGCTGCTGGGATTGAAATATGCAGGGCATCTGCAGGAATAAAACGAGCATAGTCATAGGCATCGACGAGTACATCTGTTGTTAATAAAGCGACATCGATATGAGGAGCTGTTTTTTTGAAATTCCGAATTGCTTCGTGGTCAAAAGATGAGATCACTACACGTTCAGATAGCCCCATCTTTTCAATCAAGTGTAGTACCATCTCCCCCATGCCTTCATATGGGAAAATGTCTGATTTCAATTCGATATTAATATGATGGGTTGTATTCTGAAATATATTTAACACTTCTTCTAAAGTGGGTATAGATTCCCCTGCATGTTCTTCCCCAAACCAACTTCCAAAATCAAAAGTTCGTAGTTGTTTTAAGGTAAGATCCTTTACATACCCGACACCATTAGATGTTCTGTCAATGGATTCATCATGAATAACCACAAGCTCATCATCTTTTGTTAAATGAACATCTAACTCCACTCCATAAATATCTAGTCGAGCTGCTTCATTAAATGCAGCAATTGTATTTTCTGGGTGCGTACCTGCTGAACCGCGGTGTGCATAAATTTTCATAATCGTAATTCCTCCTTATATTACCGTACGTAACGTCCATAGTTCCGGGAAGAAATATTGGTCTAGCACTTTTTGTAAATAATTTACGCCTGAAGAGCCGCCAGTTCCGGTTTTAAATCCAATGATTCTCTCGACTGTTTTCATGTGACGAAAACGCCATTGTTGAAGACAATCTTCAACATCCACAAGTTTCTCAGCGAGTTGATATAACTCCCAGTATGTATCAACATCTCGGTACACGGTCGTCCATGCTGCTAATACACTATCATTTGGCTCATAAGTTGTTGAAACATCACGTGTAAGAATCTCTTCATCAATTGGGAGACCTGCTTGTGCTAACTTACGGATCGCAACGTCGTATAGTCCAGGTTGATGAAAAGCTTCCTTCAAGGTATTTAGTAACTCTTGTTCTTTTTCATAAATTTTTAACACATGTTTGGTTTTGTAACCAAGCGCAAACTCAATCATGCGGTACTGATATGATTGAAAACCACTAGCATTTCCGAGGGAAGAACGAAACTCCATGTATTCCGCAGGTGTTAATGTTGCAAGTACATCCCAAGCTTGAATAATTTGAGTTTGAATCTTGGATACCCGAGCGAGCTGTTTAAATGCTGGTTGTAAATCATCTTTTTCAATATTTGTAATAGCTGCGTTAAGTTCATGTAAAATTAATTTCATCCATAACTCAGAAACTTGATGAATGATGATAAATAAAGATTCATCGTGATGACCAGTTATCCCATCTTGAGCTGTTAATAATTTATCTAAATGAAGATATTCAGAGTACGTCATGTCTTCTTTAAAATCCGTATGTATACCTTCTTCTCCCTGTGCAGCAGGATTTTGATCTTGTGCCAATGGTTTCTTCTTTTCCATCATTGAATCCCCTTAAGGCTCTACTTTTACTCTTCTCATCTCTTTCTATTATGACACGACCCCAAACACTTTAACAGACTCATTGAATTATTAGAAAACTTCTATTGCACGGGTTAATGGATTATGTTAAGATACTATTCTGTTTTCTAACCCCAAATACCTTTATTTTACCAATTGTAGGCCACAAATTCTATCATATCGGAGGACTGTATGACACAGAGACATCCAGATTTTGAGCAAGAGCAAGAGCGCCTCACCTACACAAAACACTATATGCAACAATTACTCGAAGAATCTAAGCGGGATGTAAAATCAGCACAGGAAAATATTCGTCACGCCATGGCAGATCTTGATTATTTGGATTCCAGTTTAAGCTATTTGAACATATTAACAAATGCTCGGTTCTTTGAAATGGCTCGTTCCCAAAAAGAAGGACTTGAATCAATTCAACAAAAACCATATTTTGCACGTATCCATTTTAAAAAAGATGGAGAAGAAAGTGAAATGTTATATATCGGTAAAACTTCCCTATTCCATAGAGAAACGCAAGAACCGATTATTGTGGACTGGCGTTCACCGGTTGCCAATGTGTACTACGATGGACGACTCGGGGATATTGAGTATGAAGTTAGGGATGATACATTTACTGGATATCTGTATTCAAAGCGTCAATATACGATTGAACACGGTGAGTTAAAATCTGTGAATGACATTGATTTAACGACCAATGATGAGTTGTTACAAGAGGCTCTCTCTGGAAAAGCGGATGTTCGTTTAACAGAAATTGTATCAACCATTCAAGCTGAGCAAAATGATATTATTCGTGCTCATTTAAAACAGCCCATCCTCGTGCAAGGTGCTGCGGGTAGTGGAAAAACGACGATTGCGCTACACCGAATTTCGTATTTCCTTTATACAATGGGTGAACATTTCCCTGCCGACAAACTAATGATTTTAGCACCATCCAAACTGTTTATGGACTACATTGCAGATGTTTTACCAGAGCTTGGTGTCAGCAAGATTTGCCAAACCACTTACACGGAATACGTAATGGCAGCTACTAGTATCAAATTAAAATTACAAGACTCGAATTTAAAGTTAGCCATTTTGACAGAACAAGACGCTCCAGATGAAATGTTGCTGTGGCAATCTCGGATGAAAGGGTCTCTTACTTATAAGGATCTACTAGATATATATTTGTTTGATTATGAACAATCGATAGCTAAGCAATTTGAAGATATATTTATAGAAAAATACCGCATCATGAAAAGTAATCAATTGAAAAAACTATTTCTTCAAGAGTTTTCTTACATGCCTGTTGAAAAACGATTAGAACGTATCAAATTGATTTTACAAGCTCACGTACGACAAAAGAAAAAAGAAATTCTGTTTGTCTTAAGTAAAAAATACGATGAGTCACTAGATAAAGCTTTATATGGTATACGCGATGATGCGAAGCGCAAAATCGCGGTCACAAAGTTGATAGATGAGCGCGATTATCGGATTCCGTTAATTGAAAAGCAATCTAAAACAACTGCGTCTTCTTATATGAAGCGCTTTAAGAAAGCCAATATTAAAAAGATGTATCGTGATTTTGTGACGGATGAACAGTTTTTGACTGATATCGCCACACACTGGACGGACGAACAACGTCTCTCATTCCTTCAAACACATTCACGAGAGTCATGGGAACTCGAAGATTTGGCTCCACTTTATTACATGCATTCGCAACTAAAAGGCATAGAGGGTAAATGGAAAATGCGCGTTGTTTTTATTGATGAAGTTCAAGATTACAGTATATTTCAGTTAGCAGCCTTAAAAGAAGGTCTTGAAACGGATATGTTCACAATGGTTGGAGATTTAGCCCAAGGTATTTATAGCTATCGCGCACTCACTTCATGGGAACCTGTTACTGATTTATTTACAAGAGCGTCATATAAAACTCTACAAAAAAGTTATCGAACAACCATTGAAATCATGAATATGGCCAACAGTATATTGATGCAAATGGATGAAGACTTACCATTAGTTGAACCAGTTGTTCGCCATGGTATCGAGCCACAATATTATCAAATGAATGAACTAGAAGGACAACGGATTGTTTCTTTATTACAAGAGATTCGCAGTCGTGGTCACCATTCTATCGCACTCATTTGTAAAACGACCACAGAAGCTAAATTGATAGCTACCCAACTGAATGATTTGCTTCCTTTTCAATTACTGAGTGATCAATCAGATATTGATCAGTCTAAGTTACTCATCGTTCCTAGTCATCTCGCGAAAGGGTTAGAGTTTGATGCAGTATTGATTGTGGCAATCGAAACACCTTTCCGACAGCATTCAATTGATCGAAAGCTGCTTTATGTCGCAATGACACGTCCTATGCATGAATTGCATTTAATTGGACCGAGTCGTGAACACTTTTTATTGGAAGCACCAACAATAATTAGTTAATATGTCATCTACTTAACGTTTCTTCCACTATGGAGAAACGTTTTTTGTTTTTTCCATTTCTGCACGACCAAGGTTTCCGTGGTGCTTTTGCACAAAATTACGCTAAACAGTTTGACAACGTCACATCACTATTCTCTTTTATTCATCAGGTTAAAATCCAGCGTATTAGCAAAACGGAGACCCAATCCAATCTAGATTGAAACCTTTTCATCAGTTATTACTCAAATTAATAGAACTCTTTTTATAAGAAATGGACGTTGGTTAATCCTTTTCCTCCTCCCTTCTTGCACGTTTTGCTAAATAAGTGTATTATTTAAATCGTAATCATTACTATTTACAAATACAATTAAGGGGCTCACATATGCAAACTCAAATTCCAGTTACTGTTTTAAGCGGCTATTTAGGTGCCGGAAAGACCACAGTATTAAATCATTTACTTGCCAATAAAGAAGGTAAGAAAATAGCGGTTATTGTCAATGATATGAGCGAAGTTAATATCGACTCACAACTTATTCAAAGTGGAGGTTTCTCTCGCACTGAGGAAAAATTAGTTGAGCTAACAAATGGCTGTATCTGCTGCACCCTACGAGAAGATTTAATGATTGAAGTAGAAAAATTAGCTAAACAAGGAGATATTGATTATATCGTTATTGAATCTACAGGAATTTCAGAACCAATTCCTGTAGCACAAACTTTTACCTATATCGATGAGGAAGTTGGAATAGACCTTACACAATATTGCAGACTTGATTCTATGGTTACAGTAGTAGATGCATTCCGCTTTTGGAGTGACTATGAAAGCGGTGAATCGTTATTTGAACGCAAACAAACAGATGATAAGGAAGATGTGCGCGACGTATCAGACTTATTAATCGACCAAATTGAGTTTGCGAACATTCTTCTGATTAGTAAAACTGATTTAGTGACCGCTGAATTTTTAGAGGCTTTTAAAGTATTCCTACTTAAAATGAATCCTGATGCCATCATAATTCCTATCGAGAACGGCGTAGTTGCTCCTAGTCAGATATTGAATCGTCAATTATTTGACTTCGAAGAGGCAAGTCAATTGGCGGGATGGATGAAAGAATTAAATGAAGAACATATTCCTGAAACTTACGAATATGGTATTAGCTCATTTGTTTATAGACGCAAGCGTCCATTCCATCCTGAGCGTTGGAATGCTTGGTTAAGTGCATTTCCACAAGAAATAATTCGTTCTAAAGGTTTTTTCTGGTTGGCAACACGAAATGAAATGGCTGGCCTTTTATCTCAAGCTGGAAATTCTCTACAATTCCAAGGAGCGGGAAATTGGATTGCCTCTCTTCCAAAAGCCGAGCAGCTTGAAATCATGTTAGAGGATGAAACCATTGCAGCGAGATGGGATGATGTGCACGGTGATCGCCAAACTGAAATGGTTTGGATAGGCTTGGATATGGACCGCGAAGAAATTGAAAAACAACTTGATAGTTGTTTATTAACCGATCAAGAAATGAAATTTGACTGGACAACTTTTGCAGATCCATTGCCTGCTTTCGTAGTTGTGGAATAACGTTTCGTTAAGGTCGAAAAATTTTATTATCTTATATTTCAAAACACCTACAATCTATTAAAAGGTTGTAGGTGTTTTGCAATTGCTTTGATTTTTAACTAATACCTGCATTCCTTTGATGTTTATACGTCTAAAGGAAACTAGTAGTATGGAAATTCCCACAAATATTCCCTCCTTTGTTGCAGTGGAATGACTAATACATATCAATATAGCCACAACTGCTTAACTTCCTCAAAAACGGATATATACTAACAATAGTTCGAATTTGGAGGAGTAAGAAATGCAAAATAAACGTTTATCTTGGATGGACGTAACAAAAGGATTTTTAATGATTCTTGTCGTTATTGGCCATTATCCTGGAGAACTTGATTTCCCCCTTGGGAAGTATATTTATTGGTTCCACATGCCAGCTTTCTTCATATTAAGCGGTATATTTTTTAAACCTATCCTGGAAAAAGGTGTTACTAAGCAAGCCATTCATAAACGGTTTATGCAGCTAATCGTACCCTATTTATTTTTCCTTCTAATCATTACGGTCGTTCGATATGGGATGGAAATAGGTTCTGGTAATTTGGATATTTCATGGTATTTAAGTGATTTATGGACACTCGTTATTGGAGGCCGTTTTGCACGTGGCGCTTATGGGGTGTTTTGGTTCGTTACCACTTTGTTCTTTGCTTACTTAGTCTTCCTATGGTTGACAAAATACTTTAATCGGACAAAACAAATAGCTATCTTAGTCGTATTTTATTTAATTGCCCATATTGAAAGTTTGATTGCAATGAGCTTGATCGGCGGTAGTCCTGCTGAAGCTTCTCAAACAATCCCAATGATTTGGAACATGGACGTGGCATTGATGGCAGTTGTATATTTTGCACTTGGCTATTATATGAAAAACATTTGGTTGAATATCACCCAATCTTGGATAGTAGCTGGATTAATTGGAAGTGTGTTAGCTATTTCACTTGATCATTTCGGCGTTATTAACTATCACTTAAGTATGAAATTTTTGCGCTATGACCATTTAGTGTTTGATTTAATTGTCCCGCTGTCCTTTACTCTTGTATTTGTTGGAGTATTTCAATTCCTCGCAAGTCGTATGTCCATGAATTGGTTACGAAGAATTGAACAACATTCTATCTCTATCATGTATTTGCACATCTTTACAGATATTGTATTAAATGATTATTTCAATTATGGAATTATTGGCTTCACTGCATTAGGCATCATTTTGCCGATTATTGCTTCAATCATTATTCAGAAACTTGTTCCATACGGAAAATTATTCTTGGGTGGATTTGTACCAAAAAAATCTTTAACTTCCTCTACACTAGTTACAAATAAGTAATCGTTAATGAACTAACCCCTAGTTGTATTGAAAATGAGGAGCTACGTGACAAAATTACGTAGCTCCTCATTTTCATTCTTTACGTTATGATCCTATTCCAGCAGGGGGTGCGAACCAATACTAACCTGAAACCCAATTCACACAGCGATAAATTATTTTTCAAGTGAACACTTAAATCTCTCGTACTTCCCTAAAGGATTATTGTGCAGTAGATGATCCAGTCAACATATTGTAAAACAAACCTTTTTGATCAATCAGTTGCTGTTGACTTCCTGATTCAACTAGCTGCCCTTGGTCCATAACATAGACGACGTCAGCTTTTTTAACAGTATTTAACCGATGGGCAATCACGAAGCTTGTGCGCCCTTCCATCAAGCGTTCAAGTGCTTCTTGAATTTTCATTTCTGTTACTGTATCGATACTACTGGTTGCTTCATCCAACAGTAGAATGACTGGATCTGCAACTAAGGCCCGGGCAATGGAGAGCAATTGCTTTTGTCCTTGACTAATTTCTCCACCGTCTGCTGTCAGAACAGTGTCATATCCTTCCGGTAACTTTAGAATAAAGTCGTGTGCATTGGCTTGTTTTGCTGCTTCTATTAATTCTTCATTCGTCGCATTCAATCTGCCATAACGAATATTTTCTTTTACTGTTGCTTCAAACAAAAACGGATCTTGTAATACAAAAGCCATTTGACTTCGCACCGTTTGACGAGGTATCTCATGTATGGGGATATCATCAATACGAATTTCCCCTTCGTTCGTATCGTAAAAACGAGCGAGTAGTTGCATGATAGTTGTTTTGCCAGCACCTGTTGCACCTACTAGAGCTGCAGTTTCACCTGGTTTCAAGGTGAAGTTAACATTGCTAATAATCTGTTCCTCATCGGATTGTTCGTATTTGAAAGACACATTATCAAATTCCACTTTCCCAATTAACTTGGTATCGACTCGAAGGGTTGCTTCATCCTTTTCAATCGGTTCATCCATTATGGCAAAAACCCGCTCCGCGCCAGCAATTGCTGATAGGACGGTGTTAAATTGATTCGCTAAGTCGTTCAATGGTCGGGTAAATTGTCGGGCATATTCTGAGAAGATGACGATCGTTCCAATGGTCACGTGACCATTTAATGCAAGTATACCTCCAACGCCGGCTACAATAGCGAAGCTTGCGTTATTTAACATGTTCATGACTTTAGGAATGAACCCTGAATACGTTAACGCCCAAAATCCTGTTCGACGAAGACGTTCACTTTTCACGATAAACTCATCCGTAACACGGTCCTCTTGCGAAAAGGCTTTAACGATTCTTTGACCTGAAATGGTCTCTTCAATCATACCGTTCAAATCGCCAACTGCCTTTTGTTGCTCTTTAAATAATTTCCCTGTTCTTCTTGTAATCCACCGCATTGCGTAAAACATCACTGGAATGATTGTCATGGTAAGTACTGTTAATAGTGGACTCAAGGTCAACATTACAATAACAGTTCCAGTTAATGTTAATATACTTGCGAAGACTTGTATAAATGAACTATTCAACGTTGCACTAACATTTTCAATATCATTTGTCACACGGCTCATGAGTTCACCATGTTGGCGCTTATCGAAAAAGCCAACGGACAGTTTTTGGAAATGAGCAAATAAATTGGTACGCATTCTATATATCGTTTGTTGTGCGATGCCAATCATCCAATAGTTTTGGAAAAACATCGCTATAGATAGTAACAAATAAATTGCGATTAGCCATATCATCGTACCTGTCAAACCGGCAAAATTACCTGGCACAATGTACTTATCAATAATTTTCCCCAGTAAATAAGGGCCTGCTAATGCAAGTGCTGAACTGACAAAGACTAGTAAGAGAACTGTGATTAATAGCCCACGTTGTTCATCCACAAGTTGCCAAATGCGCTTTAAGACATCCTGCCAATTTCCAGCTCTGTCACCTTTTTTCTTTTTTACAGGTGTAACATCTTCTTTTGTTAATACTGGTTCGTAGCCAAATGGTTTAAATGGAGTCTGTCTCATGTCCAGGCACCTCCTGTTGTTGTTGCGTCTCCGCGATTTGACGATATAAATCGGAAGTGATTAGTAATTCATCATGAGGTCCATATGCAACAATTTGACCATTATCCAATAACAAAACACGGTCTGCACCTTTTGCAGTCAGAATCTTTTGTGTCACTACTAGCATGGTGGCTTGTTCTTTCTCTAAAGCCTCCCAAAGTGCCGCTTCTGTTTTCACATCTAACGCACTGGTACTGTCGTCGAGTAACAAGATTTCTGGTTTTCTCACCAAGGCACGCGCTATTGTCAGCCGCTGCTTTTGTCCCCCAGACAAATTCACACCTTTCTGACCAACTCGAGTGTCATAGCCTTTGGCAAATTGTTCGATGGATGAATGAATTTGTGCTTGTTGAGCTGCTTGTTGCAATTCTTGAATAGACGCTTCCATTTTACCCCATGCTAAATTTTGATAGATGCTCCCTGTAAACAGAATTGATTGTTGAGGGACTAATCCGATTGCTTGTCGTAACTGATCTAATGACCAATTTTTAACGTCTTTACCGTCTACTTTTACAGAGCCCGATGAGACTTCAAAGAACCGAGGAATGAGTTGTAATAATGTTGACTTTCCAGCTCCAGTAGCCCCCATTATGGCAAGTTTTTCGCCGGATTTAACTTCAAATGAGATATTTTTTAACACTGGTTCAACTGTATTCGGATAATTAAATGTAACATTGTGGAAGCTAATTTCTCCTTCCGCTGATCCATGCATCTTGCCTGATTCTCCATCTCTTTCTAAGCCTTCATTTACAAGTAACACTTCTTCCATTCGTTCAGAAGATGCTTTCGCACGTGCAAAAGCCATTATAATGAAGGAAAACATGGAGAATGCTCCAGTCATTCTCATTGCATAGTTAATAATTGCCACTAACTCTCCAATTTGGGCATCATTTGTTTGGATTTCTCGTGCACCAAACCATAATACAGCGAGTACACTGATGTTCATCACTAATAGCAGTAAAGGTAAAATGAGTTCCATAATTCGCATGGCTTTCACTGTATCCATTTTCAACAAGTCCGATACTTTCTCGAAACGCGATGACTCAAATTCACCACGTAAATAGGCTTTCACTAACCTCACAGCTTGTAAATTTTCTTGAAGTACACGGTTCACTCGATCAAGTCTAACTTGGACAAGTGCGAAATAGCTTACCCCTTTTTTGACCATGAAATATAAGAAAAAGATGAGAAATGGTGCACCTATAACCAAGAACATGGCTAAGTATGCATTGACGATAAATGCCATAATGACACTACCAAGTACGAGTAACGGAGCTCGTAACATGATACGTAAACTCATAAATAGAACGTTTTGTACCATTGTTACATCGCTAGTTAGTCGAGTGATTAAACCGGCTGTTGGAAATTTGGTAAACGTGGCAACTGTAAATTGTTGGACTTGCTTAAACAATGCACTACGGACATCAAACCCAAAACTTTGTGACGCATGAGACGCAAAGAAAGAGTTTGTCGCACCTGATACAAAAGCAACTAGAGCCATGAGCATCATGACCCCTCCCCAAGTCCAAATAACCGACTGATCGCCTTTCATAATGCCGTCATCAATAATTTTAGCAATGATGAGTGGTTGCACTAATTCAACTGATAGTTCGATTAACATAAGGAAAAGTGCAATGGCAATCGGCCATTTATATGGTTTCACATAAGAAAATACAGTTTTCACTTGATGTCCTCCTGAAACTTCTTCGTTAAACGAATTAATAATCTGATTTTACTATTATGCCATATTGTGATGACTAAAGGTATCATTCATTGTGCGGAGTTTTGATGAGGATACGGATACTGTTTAGTGGGATTTGTCATGTCACTATAAGAAAAACCGGGCAAGGTACTCCCGGTCCTTAATAAGATAGCCTTCTTTTTAAATCTAGTGATTTCCGTT
>NZ_ALJG01000322.1 GCF_000286315.1 Paenisporosarcina sp. TG20
CTTGCGACGAGGAGGCTCACAGACCGCCCGCGGAAAGCGTCCGCCTGTAACGGAAATCACACCGGAAACCAAAGTCGATACTATATGGAATATCCTTCTAAACTGATACTTAAATTATTTGCTCTCTTAAAGGACCGGGCGCACTTTGCCCGGTTTTTCTTACAAGATAAGTAGTAGATAGTAATAATAACTCTTTCAGCTAGCCAATACCTCATAAGAGGATATAGGTTTACATAGCCCGCTGAAAGAAGTGCTCAACTGGTTCCAAAAAATCAGAACTAGATGAATTCGAAGAATGACGTACTTACTCGACATTTACTTATGGAAAATCCTTTCAAATTGAGAATTTCAGTCAAAAGTATGAATCATTAATCATCCAAATGCATGAAAACGTATGTTATGGTAGAAAGTATATTAATAGATGAGACGGAGGCAGCTGTATGCAATCAAATGAACATTCAAATATCGGACTACTCAAAGAAATTGCCGAACTATTGAATGAAGAAACTGAAATGATACCGATGCTACAGGGTGCGCTTCATAAATTTTTAGCAGGAACTCAGTTTGAGAGTGGCTGGATATTCTTTATAGATACAAAAGGAAAGCATCAATTACTTGCCCATGAAAATCTCCCTACTGCTCTTGAACAAAGTGACTGTAGTCTCCTTAAAAAGAGTGGTTGCTGGTGTGTATCCAAATATCGTAATGGAGAACTTGATAGAGCAACAAATATGATAGAATGTCAAAGAATTGAAAATGCTATTGCTGAAAAGTTAGGAGATTACGGGGGTATTACACACCATGCAACCGTGCCACTTCAGTCAGGTGATGAAAGATTTGGTCTATTAAATGTAGCATCGCCAAATACTGTCGGGTTTCAAGAAAATGAACTAGCATTACTTGAGTCTGTTGCATTTCAAATGGGTTCAGCTATAAAACGCATCTTGTTAACAAAACAAGAACAGGAAATGGCACTTGTACAAGAACGTAACCGACTAGCACGTGATTTACACGATTCAGTGAACCAACTACTATTTTCAGTCACATTAACCGCTCGTGGCGGCAGTGAAATGACAGAGCAACCAGATGTGAAAGAAACGTTTCGTGAAATTCAGCATTTAACCCAAGAAGCATTAACTGAGATGCGAGCACTTATCTGGCAACTTCGTCCTAAAGGCTTAGAACGCGGATTGGTGGAAGGGATAAAAGGTTATGCAGAGATGCTAGGACTAATCCTTCTGACAAACGTTTCGGGTGTCATTAGCCTTCCTTTAAGATTGGAAGAGACCTTGTTTAGAATCGTTCAAGAAGGTCTAAACAATGTCAGGAAGCATTCGGGGGTTCAAGAAGCAGAATTATTTGTTACTGTTAGACCAACTGATGTACTTGTAGTGCTTAAAGATGATGGTTGTGGATTTCAATTGGAATCCAATGTCAGATTACCTTCTATTGGTATGCAGAGTATGCGAGATCGAGCACGAGCAGTTGGTGGATCAGTCGATTGGTCAAGTGATATGGATAAAGGAACTGAAATTTTAATTCGGTTACCTTATTAAGGAGGAACCTGCATGATTAAGGTACTAATTGCGGATGATCATCATGTGGTAAGACGAGGTTTAATGTTTTTTCTTAAGACTCAAAAGGACATTAATGTTATTGGGGAAGCTACTAATGGTCGAGAAGCCGTTGAGTTGACAGCAACCCTTAAGCCAGATGTAGTTTTAATGGATTTGATCATGCCGGTAATGGATGGAATCCAGGCCACCAAACGAATTAAAGAGCAATTTCCACAAATACAAGTTTTAATACTTACGAGTTTTTCAGACCGTGATCACGTCATTCCGGCCATAGAAGCAGGAGCAGCAGGCTATCAATTGAAAGACATAGAACCGGATGACCTAGCAGAATCCATCCGTAAATTGATGCGTGGAGAAAACACATTACATCCTCAGGCTACATCACAATTGATGAAAGGACGAGAACCACGTGTGGATCCAATCCATTTGTTATATCCATTAACACCGAGAGAGCAAGATGTTTTATCAGAACTCACTAAAGGAAAAAGCAATCGTGAAATCGCATCATGTCTATTTGTTTCGGAAAAAACTGTGAAAACGCATATATCAAATATTTTTTCAAAATTACATGTACAAGACCGTACTCAGGCGGCACTATATGCAGTGAAGCATGGACTAACAGAACCAAGCGAATCATAAGGAGATTTATAAAATGAAAATCTAAGTCGTCATTGGGGCTCACAAAGACGGTTAAAGTGTCCCTTGTAGAGTAGACAGACTAAATAAATCTTACTATAGTGGATGTGTTTTTTATATACTTAAGGAAATCATCAGAAGATTTGCGTCCTTGGCTCACCTACAACCTTGAAAAAATGTGTTTTAATTTGGATTAATGAAAGAGTTGGCACTTACCGTAAAATAGCAAATGTTCCAAGTACAATGATGCCACTGAAAAAGGATCTTAAGACAAAAACAGCGAACCTTTACTCGATTTTAATTGAGAAAAGGCTCGCTGTTTTTATTATAATATGGTTTTACATTTTAATATTCATGTGATTTTGTATGCTTGTTTTAGCAAAGCCTCAAACCAACATTCTATCAATAAGTATTAAATAAATGAGATAAATTCAATTTCGGGTAAAACTAAAAAAGTTCTTTTCGTAAGAATTCTCATTTTGAATTGGTGTGAATCTTCATGATGTAGGAAACCTAATTTCGGTTGAGTCAGATACTTTTAGAAATCCCTTTGGTGCCTTGTGTTAGCACCCAAAGATGCCTCGTACCTTCACAAAATAAATTGAACTTGTTCGGTTGGAAGATAACAGTTAATCTGCCTTAAATATCATTTTTTTCAGGAATTCTAATATAAGTTTTTGTAAGAACTTTACAGACCAATATTACACTGAATATTCACGTAAGTCAAAATACTTATTGTAAGTTCTTCCATTTAATGATTTAATTAAACAAAACCACAAACTTGTCTGATATGTGATGTCTGAAAGACAAAGGAGACGGGATCATGAATGTAGAAAAGATTTCAACCAAGAAAGTGTCGGAATCTGTGGCAGAAGAAATTGAAAGATTAATCAAAAAAGGGATGTTTCAGGAGGGGGAGAAGCTTCCTTCTGTTCGTGAGCTATGTGAATTGTTTGGTGTTGGACGGTCTGCGGTCAGAGATGCAATTACAACACTGGGTGGAAAAGGAATTGTATATGTGAAACGAGGGGAAGGGACGTATATTCGTGAGTTTGATGTTTCGAATTTATTTAACAACCAACTTTTACTTCCTAGCGCAGATGATATAAAAGAGCTTTTCCAGGTCAGAAAAATATTAGAAACTGGAATAGCTGAAAAAGCTGCTCAAAATCGGTCGGATCAAGACTTGTTCGTAATGGAAAGATATATTTTCAATTCAACAGAAATTAAATGGGAATCTGACTATCATTTTCATCTGGCAATTGCAAAATCAACACATAATGAAATTTTAATTCAGTTCATGCAATTTATTTCAGCAACAATGAAAAAAGCAATAAATGATTTTCATCATTACATACAGAAAAACCCCGATAAGGTTAAAAAGATTGAAAGTCAGCACTACCAAATATATGAAGCAATTAAAAAAGGAGACCCAGATGAAGCACATAGAATGATGAGTAATCATTTGGATTTTGTCGAGGTAGAGCTTATGAAAAGTCATGTTTTACTAAAGATTTCAGATGAAAAGTAAGTAGTATTGTATGTATTGAATCATTTTAAAAATTAAATGGAGGTGTTTGTATTTGATCGCTACTGAGCTTTTAATAAACTTAGAATCAATTATCCCTAGGGAAAGAATTAAAAGTGGACAAAATCAGCACCATCACCTTGGGAACAATGCCCAAGTAAGTGTTTTTCCTACTACGGAAGAGGAAATCTCCTTAATCTTAAAATACGCTAACAATCATGGGAAAAAAATATCGGTGATGGGCGGAGGAACAAAAAGAGGATTCGGCGGATTAACTGAATCTGTAGATATCCTTCTCTCACTGTCGTTGTATAAAGGAATTGTCGAACATACAGTGGGTGATATGACACTTACTGTAAAAGCGGGTACAACCTTTTATGAACTGCAAGAATACTTGGCCAAGCACAAACAAAAAGTTTCTCTAGATCCCACTTGGCCGGAATATTCCACGATTGGAGGAATCGTTGTCGCAAATGAAAACGGTCCCAAACGTCTTGGTTACGGTTCTTCACGAGATGTGGTAATTGGACTTCGAAATATTTATCCTGATGGGAGTATTATTCGGTCAGGTGGGAAAGTTGTGAAAAATGTTGCTGGGTATGATATGAATAAGATATTTATCGGCTCGATGGGAACGCTTGGCGTTGTATCGGAGGTGACAGTAAAGCTTCGTCCGGTCGCTAAATATGAAAGTCTTATCCTAATATCTTTCAAAGAAGGAAGCATTGATGAGATCTTAATGTTTTCAAAGGCATTACTAGATTCTGTAATGGAACCTGTGGCTCTTGAATTATTAAGTCCTACATTATCTGAAAAGTTAACCGGTCAATGTACGTTTACAGTAGCGATCTCTTTTGAGGATGTAGAAAGCTCAGTTCATTATCAAGAAAAATTTGTTAAAGGTATTCAGCCTTCTGGCACAGAAATGGACATTCTTTCTGAAAGTGAAGCCCAGTACTTTTGGCATCTGTTTTATACAATTTGTCCAAACGGGGCCAAGGAGAGTGCTGGGGAGGAAACAGAGGCAGCTTTAAAAATTGGGGTAGTTAATCTTAATGTTCTTTCCATAATTAAAGAAAGTCAGCTTTTACAGGACTCTTATAATCTAGTAGTTGAGTCACATGGTGGGCTTGGACATGGCTTGTGCCAAGTGATTTTAAAGGGTTCAAGCCAAAAAGTGGTGTTAGCAATTCGTCAAATGCGTGAAACGGTATTAAAGCTAGACGGTTACTTGGTTGTAAAGCATTTACCTTTTGAACTGCGTCAAAAAGTCGATGTTTGGGGGGGGAAACCATCGCATTTCTTCCTACTAGAAGGAATTAAGTCAAAAATTGACCCCCAAAAAATTCTAAACCCTAAACGATTCATTGGAGGGATTTAAACATGAGTTTAAGAGAAAAGGATTTGGGAAAAGGTCCAGCATGCACGACGATGAAAAGCCTTAGCAATTATCTTTGGAGCGATCATCCAGATGAAAAAAAATGGGCAGACTGCACCCATTGTGGGATGTGTTTGGAATCTTGCCCGACCTATGAACTAACCGGTCAAGAGCAGCATTCACCCAGAGGACGTGTTCATCTTATTAAATCAGTAGCAGAAGGCAAGCTAGAAGTAAACTCGCATTTTATGGAGCCTGTTTTCGCTTGCTTGGACTGTCGCGCTTGTACAACAGCTTGTCCTGCAAATGTTGATGTGGGTGGATTGATTGAAGAAGCTCGTGGACAAATTCGCCAAGCGATGCCTTTAAAAGGATGGAAAGGTGCCGTAAGCAAAGTTTTTCTACAAGGATTATTTCCTCATCAAAATCGATTAAATTCACTCGGCAGCTTTCTACGTTTTTACCAAAAAAGCGGAATGCAAAAAGTAATCCGAAAATCAAAGCTAATCAACATCATGCCTCAGCATTTAGTTGAAATGGAAGCCATTATGCCAGAAATACAACCCTCCGTCCGTCAAAAATATAAAAATGAAAACGTTATCAAAGCAAAGGGTAAGACAAAGAACGAAGTGGCATTTTTAACGGGTTGTGTAATGGATGTGATGTTTAGTGACATTAACGACTCCACAATTAATGTTTTAACACGAAACGGTAATGATGTGAGTATCCCGCAAAATCAAACATGCTGTGGCGCTTTACACGTCCATGCTGGAGATCGTGATACTGGTAGAAAGCTTGCAAAGCAGAATATAGAAGCGTTCAGTGGAGCTGAAAAAGTGATTGTTAATGCGGCTGGATGCGGCTGTATGCTAAAAGAATATGCAGAATTATTCCGGGAAGAAGAACCCGAATGGCACGAAAAAGCTTTATTGTTTTCCACGAAAGTAGAAGACATTTCGAAATATCTTCATGACACAGGCTTTGAAAAACCAAAAGCAACAATCAACAAACGCGTTACCTATCATGATGCGTGTCATTTAGCGCATGGACAGGGTGTACGAAACGAACCACGTGATATTCTTCTTGCGATTCCGGGTGTCGAAATGGTCCATATGCAGAACTCGGACCGCTGCTGTGGAAGTGCTGGTATTTACAATATTACTAATCCGGAAATGGCAGGAGCCGTCCTTGAAAGTAAGATGGAAAATGTTCCTGAAGATGTAGAAATGATTTCAATGGGTAATCCTGGATGCATGTTACAAATGGCCATTGGAGTAAAGAAATATGGAAGAAATCAAAAGGTTGTTCATACTATTCAATTACTAGATTGGGCCTATCAGAAAGAGGATGGCATAGAGGGGAAAGATATATGGCAGTAAAAAAAATTAAAACAAAAGATAAACATATAAAAAACCTTGCTACCATTGTCGGAGACGCAAGTTCCATTCTATACCAAAAAGTAGATTTACTAGCATATGAATGTGATGGATTTACGGTTTATAAGCATTCACCGAAAGCTGTTGTTTTTCCGAAAAATACAAATGAAGTGTCCGCGCTTGTTAAATACTGTTCGGACAATCAATTGCCTTTTCTAGCCCGTGGTGCTGGTACTGGTTTGAGTGGAGGAGCCATTCCATTAAATAATGAAGTTATTATTAGTTTAGTGAAAATGAAAAAGCTGTTAAATGTAGATCTTGAGAACAGACTTGCAGTCGTACAGCCTGGTTATGTCAATCTGAAGCTGACAAATTCGATCTCTGACAAAGGATATTATTATGCACCAGATCCTTCTAGCCAATCTTGCTGCACAATCGGTGGGAACGTGGCCGAAAATGCAGGAGGTGCGCATTGTCTCAAATATGGTGTTACGACAAACCATATTCTTGGTCTTGAGGTCGTATTGCCAAATGGAGATATTATTGAGCTAAGTGAAAATGGGATTCTCGATGTGCCTGGTTACGACTTGCTAGGTTTGTTAACGGGTTCAGAAGGAACTTTGGGGATCGTTACAAAAATAACTGTGCGTATATTAAAAAGCCCTGAAAGCAAGCAAACGGTCTTAGCTTATTTTGATCGTGTTGACGATGGAAGTCAGGCAGTATCTGATATTATCTCAGCAGGTATTGTTCCAGCAGCCCTTGAAATGATGGATAAAACAGCGATTGAGGCAGTGGAAAGCGCGGCCTTTCCAGTAGGGCATCCAAGGGATATCGCTGCTGTTTTGTTAATCGAAGTGGATGGGATTGCAGCAGGTATAGATGAACAAATAAATCAAATTCTCGAGGTTTGCAAAAAAAGAAATGTGCGTGAAGTAAGAGAAGCCAAGGACGAGCAGGAAAGAGCAAGCTGGTGGGCAAATCGAAAAACTGGATTTGGAGCAATGGGAGCAATATCTCCAGATTATTTAGTGCAAGATGGTGTTATTCCGAGAAGTAAATTGCCTGAGGTGTTAAAAAGGATTGAACAAATCAGTCAAGAATCAGGTCTACGTATTGCCAATATTTTTCACGCTGGGGACGGCAATCTACACCCACTTGTTTTATTTGATGCAAGGATACCAGGTGAAACCGACAAGGCAATCTTGGCGGGCAGTGCTTGTTTGCAAGCATGTGCTGATGTTGGTGGAACAATAACCGGAGAGCACGGAGTTGGCATTGAAAAAAGAGAAGAAATGCGTTTTGTGTTCAATGATGAAGAAATTATCGCCCAGACGAATATCCGAGAAGTATTCAATCCTAAAAACTTATTGAATGCGGGGAAATTGTTCCCAACGCCTGGGCGCTGTGGAGAAATTAAACAAGTAATGAAAGAAGCAACAACTGTTTCTTAAAACTTTTAGTGAGAACCTTAACAGGATCTGGAAAAATAAAAACGAGTATCTTAAGGAGGAATTGTACGATGATAAACTATGTAAAAAAAGCTAATCTCCAAGTTGCACCGATTCTCTATGACTTTATTAACGAGGAAGCACTTCCGAAAAGTGGACTAGATCAAGAAAGTTTTTGGTCAGGATTTTCAAATCTTGTCCATGATTTAACGCCAAAGAACAAGGAGCTATTAGCTAAACGAGAGGAAATTCAAAATAAAATAAATGAATGGCATCTTTCAAACAAGAATTTTGATGCCATCAAGTATAAAGCATTTTTAGAGGATATAGGTTATTTGGAACCTGAAGTGGATGATTTTTACATTACATCCCAAGCGGTTGATGAAGAAGTTGCTTTCCAAGCCGGGCCACAGTTAGTCGTTCCAGTAAATAATGGTCGTTACGCTATTAATGCTGCAAATGCTCGTTGGGGAAGTCTTTACGATGCATTATACGGAACGGATGCTATTAGTGAAGAAGGTGGTGCTATCGTAAGTGAGGGCTACAATCCGCTTCGTGGAGAAAAGGTTATAGAGTTTGCAAGAGGATTTCTAGATCAAACCATACCACTCGTAGATGCCACTCATAAGGATGCTGTGAACTATAGTATCGAAGAAGGAAAGCTTTCCGTAACACTTAATAATGGAGAAAAAGCTAGTTTAAAAGATGAAGAGAAACTTGTTGGTTATAAAGGACAACTTGAAAATCCATCAGCTGTTTTATTAAAAAACAATAAATTGCATTTTGAAATCCAAGTAGATCGAAGTCATCCAATCGGTAAAACAGACGATGCAGGAGTTAAAGACATTTTGATAGAGGCAGCTTTGACTACCATCATGGATTGCGAAGACTCTGTAACAGCGGTTGACGCTGAAGATAAAGTCCTCGTCTATCGGAACTGGCTTGGTTTAATGAAAGGTGATTTGTCGATTGAATTCATAAAAAATAATAAGAAATTAAAACGTACTCTTAATCCGGATCGCAGTTATTCTACTCCAAACGGTGAAGAGGTAACGCTACCAGGACGATCGCTAATGTTTGTCCGAAATGTCGGACATTTAATGTCTAATAATTCAATTTTAGATCAAAATGGCGACGAAATACAAGAAGGTATTTTAGATAGTGTGATGACCAGTTTGTTAGCAAAACATTCTTTGCTAGCAAATGGACCTTTTCAAAATTCTTCTAAGGGCTCCGTGTATATCGTCAAACCGAAAATGCATGGTTCAGCAGAGGTGTCTTTCGCCAATCAGTTGTTTGACCGGGTTGAAGATTTACTCCAATTGGACCGCAATACACTTAAAATTGGTGTAATGGATGAAGAAAGACGAACTTCATTAAACTTGAAAAACTGTATTCGTGAAGTGAAAGACCGCGTTGTATTTATTAATACGGGGTTCTTAGATCGAACGGGAGATGAAATGCACACGTCAATGGAAGCAGGACCAATGATTCGAAAAAATGAAATGAAGTCTTCAAAATGGCTACAAGGCTATGAAAAATCGAATGTGTATACCGGTCTCGCTACCGGTTTCCAAGGTCATGCTCAAATTGGTAAAGGAATGTGGGCAATGCCAGATTTGATGGCAGATATGCTAGAGCAAAAAGTTGGTCACTTACAAGCAGGAGCGAACACTGCATGGGTTCCTTCACCAACTGCTGCAATATTACATGCACTGCATTACCATCAAGTGGATGTTACAAATAGACAAATGGAGCTTCAAAAAGAGATAAAGGATTTACGAGATGATATTTTAACAATTCCAATCGAACAAAATCCAAAGTGGAGTGCTGAAGAAATTCAGCATGAGTTGGATAATAATGCTCAGGGAATCCTTGGCTATGTTGTTCGTTGGGTGGAGCATGGAATTGGTTGTTCAAAAGTTCCGGATATTAACAATGTAGCTTTAATGGAAGACCGTGCTACACTTCGGATTTCTAGCCAGCATATGGCCAACTGGTTGCATCACGGAATTTGTACAGAAGAACAAGTAGTAGAAACACTGCAGCGTTTGGCAAAAGTTGTAGATGAGCAAAATGCAGGAGATGCAGGGTACCTTCCAATGGCTAGAGACTATGAAAATTCAGTAGCATTCCAGGCAGCTTACGAACTTGTATTCCAAGGCTACGAGCAGCCAAGCGGATACACGGAGCCAATTCTCCATCGACGACGGTTAGAAGCAAAAGTGAAATTTGCAGTAAAGCAATAGCTTTCTTAGGGTAGATCATCACAACCCAGGAAATGGAGTAGAAAACTCGGTATTCTTAAAACACAGGAATACCTTGTTACTATTTTCCGATATCCAAATTAGTGGATATCGAAATGAGATTACCACTTTAGCAATTAGACAATTTAAAAAGGAGCACGATCATGAAATTTATACGATTTGAAGTAGAGGGTTCTAAAGTTTATCAGGGCGAACTAACAAAGGATAGTGTAAAACAAATCACGGGTGATCTATTTAGTGAATGGAGGTATACGGGGGAGACATTTAACATATGTGATGTGAAGCTATTGGCCCCATTACAACCAAACCAAATCATTGGAATCGGGGCAAACTATGTAACAAAAAAAGAAGATCTTCCTAGTGAACTACCGGAAATTCCAGTATTTTTCTATAAGCCTACTTCATCTGTTATTGGACCCGAAGAACAAATTGTCATTCCAAAGGGAATCGAACAAGTGAAATTCGAATCAGAATTAGCAATTATTATTGGAAAAGAAGCGAAAAATGTACCTGAATCAAGAGTTTTGGATTATGTTTTTGGTTATACCGTTGGAAACGACGTTACAGCACCACAGTTTTTCCATAAAGATGGGCACTGGACAATTGGTAAATCATTTGACACATTTACCCCTTTAGGTCCTGTAATTGAAACAGAGCTTGATCCTTTTCAAGTCAAAGTAGAAGCAAAATTAAATGGAATAGAAAAACAAAACAGTGAAACGGAACTAATGATTATTCCAATTCGTAAAATGATTTCTTATCTTACAACAGTCATGACACTCAAGCCCGGTGATGTCATTTTAACAGGAAGTCCTATTGGTGCAGAGCTTGTAGATGCTGGTGCTGTTATTGAGTGTGAAATCAAGGGGATTGGAATACTACGCAATACGTTTGTGACAGAAAAAGTTGGAGCGAAATCTAGTTAATGTTAAGTAGTAGTTAAGTATCAACTTTCGCCATTGAACGTCTTAACTGCATTGCTTGAGAACACGTTTAAGATGTAAAAAAATACCTCATTTTTAGTTGTAATGAATTGTTGAAAACCACTACCACATAGAAAAGGTGTTGCGTTTCTAAAGTTAATTGAGTTTCTTGAAAATGCCTTAAAGAAGATGAACAGGCACATACAGAAGCTCTTAAAAATCAACTCTCATATTGGATTGCAGAACTGATGGCTTACCTGCTGCCTAACTTGGTTTGCAAAATTTGAGTTTTCATTAATACAGAATCTTGTGTGTCGGTTATCCGTGGCTACGGAATCGGTGTCGAAGTACGCCTGGTCCGTATCCACAGATATAAATCCTCTATAAAAATTTTTCAATTGCTACCTAAAAAGTAAATAGACATCTTAATTCAATTGGACAAAAATCCAGTTGAATTAATGGATTAATATGTTTCTATGTCCATAGTATTCTGATTATTTAAAATATTAACTGTGTAAGTAAAAGGTTATCAAGTTAGTTAAGAGAATGATAGAAGTAAAACCTATTGTGTAAAACAGCTATTATCTCTAAATGTAAAAGATAACATTAGTAGCATCGGTATCTTAAATAAAGACTCCAAGAACTAAAAACTGATAGAAGAGTGAGAACTTATTACTGAATATGCTGTTTAAATATTGAAATTTACTAACCATATTTTTGTATTTAGGAAGAAGGGTATATGAAACCATTAAGGGGGTGGTAATGGGTGAAGTGAAATAAATTGTTACAAAGCATTTCATAGGGTGCTTAGTCCTCTAGGTTAACCCAAAACCTATCGATTAACAGTACGTTTAAGTTTGAGTAATTTTCAAATGATTTCCACTAGTAGAAAGGGGGAAAATAATTGAATACTGGAATGTTATCTTTATTATCGCTTTTACCTATATTAGTAGTCGCAATCTTTTTAGTTGGTATGAAGTGGCCCGCAAGTAAAGCCATGCCGATTTCTTATTTGGTTGCAATCATACTTGCCCTATTTGTGTGGCAGGTGCCAGGGGCAAAAGTTGCAGCAGCATCCATTAATGGATTAGTAGTAGCGGGGACTTTATTGTTTATTATTTTTGGTGCAATTTTGCTATTGAACACACTACAAGAAAGTGGTGGGATTAAAACGATTCGACAGGGATTCACTGATATATCTGAGGATCGCCGCGTGCAGGTTATCATTATTGCCTGGTTATTCGGATCGTTTATTGAAGGGTCAGCAGGTTTTGGTACTCCTGCTGCTGTTGCAGTACCGTTACTAGTAGGACTTGGCTTTCCAGCAATGGCAGCCGTTGTTGCTGGTATGATTATTCAAAGCACACCGGTTTCTTTCGGCGCCGTTGGAACGCCAATACTCGTTGGGATCCAAACCGGGTTATCCGCTGATGCTAGTATCACAACTAACTTTCTTTCATTGGTCACCATGATTGGGGGTCAAGTGGCAATTCTTCATTTGGTTGCGGGAACACTTATCCCGCTTTTCGTTGTTGCCTTAATGACAAGATTTTTCGGGAAAAATAAATCTTTTACTGAAGGAATTAAGATTTGGAAGTTTGCTTTGTTCGCAGCTTTTGCAATGACGATTCCATATGTAATTGTAGCGAATCTTCTTGGTCCTGAGTTTCCATCATTGATCGGTGGATTGGTTGGCTTAGCTGTCGTTGTTTTTGCAGCGAAAAAAGGTTTTCTAATGCCTCCTAAAGACGATATATGGGATTTTGACGAAAAATCAAAGTGGGATCCCGAATGGTCAGGCACGATGGAAATTAAAGACATTACTCATAAGAGTGGTAATATGAGTATGGTTCGTGCGTGGGCACCTTATATTTTAATTGGATTATTCTTAGTTTTATCAAGAATGCAAGCGCTACCATTTTCAGGGTGGTTAAAAGCATGGACGGTAAGTTTTCAGAATATTTTTGATTCAGGCATTACGGCAAGCTTTCAGCCCTTATACTTGCCTGGTACAATCTTTATTGTTGTCTCCATAATCACATACTTTCTACACGGTATGAATGCAAAATCATACAAACGTGCCTGGAGTCAATCAGCTAAGACGATGTTCGCTGCATCGACCGCACTTATTTTTACTATTCCAATGGTTCAAGTGTTCTTGAATACAGGTGGTGGAGCAGCAGGGTATGAGCAGATGCCAATTGAACTCGCAAATGGTGCCGCAGCCTTAGCGGGAGACTTTTGGCCGTTCTTTGCGACATTTATTGGTGGGATAGGGGCATTTATCGCAGGTAGTAATACAGTAAGTAATATGATGTTCTCCTTGTTCCAGTATGATGTCGGGACGCAAATGGGTGTTGACGCTACATGGATTGTAGCTCTTCAGGCAGTTGGAGGAGCCGCTGGAAACATGATTTGTGTGCATAACGTAGTAGCGGCTTCTGCTGTAGTAGGCATGGTCGGGAAAGAAGGCACGATAATTCGCAAAACATTATTCCCATTTGTGTACTATGCTTTGTTGACTGGATCTTTGGGATACTCAATCGTCTGGTATTCAGAAAAAGGTCTCTTCAATCTTGGTTCATTTATTGCAGTACTTATTGCATTAGCTGCAGTTTACATTATCGCAACCAATCGTAAAAGAGCCGATTTACTTGAACATAAAACACCATCACCAAGTATAAAAAAAGAAGAAAAACAAAAACAAACAGTAACATAAGAAGGATAAAATGGCGGTAGATATATAATACAGATAAGGTCATCTGAATAAGGTAAAGGCAAGAAAAGTGGGTAAAAGGACCATTTGTCTTGCTTTTTTTGGTTTGGCTTTAATAGTAAAATAAACTCAAAAGACTATGTGCTTAAGGGTTGAAGGCGAGCAACGAAAGCAAATTAACCAAAGAACGTTGAAATCTTGGTACAGTAGGTTTGCGATTCAAAGCTATCCGAAAACCCAAGTCATAAGTCTAAAAATCCTTTTTCAGCTGACACTCAAACTATTAATCCTTTTGTTAATTATCAGTAATACCTACAGGAAGTACCCTTTGCTAACCATAGGATACTATAATACATTAATAAAATTACCTTCCAATAGTAAGATACCTGTCTATTGAATAAATAGAAATAAAAAATCAATAGGTTAATCTAGTAACAGGTACTTCTGAAAATTCCAACCTAAAAATGTTTAACCAATAAATCCAATAATCGCAGCTATTATTTGTTCTTAAACCATTTTTGGTGTTTCTTTTTAAGAACATACTGAAAGTAGCAATTACTGCAACTATAATTCCAATCAAAAAGCCATCCAAGATTATTCCCTCAAGTAGCGGTATTTGCAGAATTAATTCTTGTTGAACCAGTTGGTTAACTTATGTAATCATGAGTAAAACTGTATAACCTTTTTTTATAAGTTAAATACTTGTCTAGACTTCTCTAATATAACTCATCAGTTAAACCCTAAAAAATATTATACTATTCATATTTATTCATATTAAATTACCCAACTTTCGCAGTTGCAAAAGGTCAGTACTCCCTTGGTATGACTATTCTCGATAGGCTTCATATAGCACTTGATTTTTAAAGATATATAAAAAGACACCTCTTTTTGATAAAATAATGGTGATAAAACCAAAACCAAAAAGAAAGGTGTCACTCATACGATAAACGTAAAAGAGCATTTTGCACAATTATTAAATGAATTAAAACTGTCCTTTATAGATTTACATATTGGCCTCCATTAAGAAAAGCCACGTTCCTTTCTGTTGACTCTCGTTTAATAAGTTCTTTAAAAGAAAAAAATCGTTTTTAAGCGATCGAGACATCTGTTGATAAGCGAACAAGTCAGATATAAACGCGGGAAAGAAGCCATGGAATCAAAACCGAATGTGTCTCTCATTTACTGGATCATGCGTTGAGTAAAGGGAATGTAGCTGATTACGTTCTGAAGGACAGCTGGTTACAAACTAGCCCCTTCACTTCAAGAAATCCATTCTAAAGGGCTCTATTTGATTGGAGTCGTCAAGCATTTAAATCAGCGGTACCGCTTTGATGTGAAGCGTTTAACTCTGGATCAATAGTAGAGATTCAAATCCTTAGCAAAGGTAATGAAGAACATCGAAAAGAGCCGTTTGATTTTATGATCTCGGAATATTTAACTTCAATAATTTCATATCCTCTGTTAGACATTTCTAAATTTACACGTTCATTTTGAGGCATACTAATTATCTTTTTATTCCCAATAGAAAGGACATTTGTTCCAGAAGTGAGCTGCTCATCATCAGTAACCTCAATTATGTCAAAGTGTTCTTTTATTAAGTTTAAATCTGTAGTGGAAAAAGCTGCTGGGTAGACAAGTGCCAATTTCTCATCAATAATATTGAATGCGCAGTCCAAATGTAATATTCTTTTCTCAATCGGCAATGGAATAATAGTATAGGAAGGAATTAAAGCTTGAAGTGCTTGTGTTGCGCTAAGTGACGTCCGATCGCTAAGACCAACCCAAACCTTGTTATTATCAATCATAATATCCCCACCCTCAATTGGGGATTGAACTAATTTCTTAAATGGGATATTTTCTTGCTTTAGCTTTCCCATTAAGGCTCCTACTTCACCTTTCCTTTTTTCACTTCCCATGGCAGATACAAATAATTGTTCGCCAACACAAAACCCAATATCTCGTGTAAATACTTGATCATTAAGCTTTTCCTCAGCAAAGAGCTCAAATACTTCAACACCATGGCTTATCAATACTCTTACAAAATCTTGGTATTGTTCCATTGCGATGTTTACATTAATAGTCTCGGATCTATAACGTTTATTTGTTTGGTTTATTTTCAAATATTTAGGTGGACAAATAATCAGTTTTTTAAGAATACCAAATTCATTACGACAATTAAGATTACCCATTTGTATAGATTCTTTACCCACTTGAGAATACCTCCAATTTGACTCGAACATTAATTGCAACCTATATAACACAATCTTAAGATTCTAGTACTATTAGCATAAACATCAACTTAAACTTATATACACAAGTCTGTCTGTTTCACTACGATGATGAGGCAACTGAAAAAAGTCCACCATCATAGACAAGATTAAGTGTTCCCTATAATACACGATTCAGTGCTTTGTGGTTGCCACCCCAGAATCTAGGAAGAAAATGACTCGCTCCAGCTACCACTTTAAAAGTACTTACACTAGTTCTGCCTAGGTCTAAGGAAGACATCTAATGCAGTACAGTCTACACAAAAAAAAAGTGATCTTTTCCTCGAATTATTGAGGAAAGAATCGCTAGTTTTTGTTTGTATAATAAGTGTACTAATATTAATAACAGGTGGGTGTCCCAATGATATATAATCAAGAACCTTTAAACCTAAGCCCGTTAATGTCGATTTAAGATATGGTTATGGGACAGGTGATAATAGTGATGGAAAACACCCTGAAAATACGAAACAAAAAGGCGACATTTCGTTCAAAATCGAACGAAATGTCGCCTTTGGCTAAACTATTATCTTTTTTTCAACGGGCGCTTACGCATATCTTTCGTAATTTGTTTCCATTTTCCACGCTCTGCTTTTTGAGCAGCAGCATCTGCTTTTCGTTCTATAAAAGCGAGTTCGCGTTTTAACTTTACATAGCTTGCATAACGTTCGCTAGGTAGAGAGTCATTTTCTAGCGCTTCTTTGACGGCACATCCTGGTTGCCCATCATGTTGACAGTCATTAAAGCGACACGATTCAGCCAAGAGTTCCACATCTTGAAAACCAGTATCTAGGCTTTCGCTATTATCCCACATTTGGAACTCTCGCATTCCAGGAGTGTCAATTAATAAGCCACCACCTGGTAAACGGGATAATTCGCGATGAGTTGTAGTATGACGACCTTTGTCATCATTTTCTCTTACGTTTTGAACGGCCATTACTTCTTCTCCACATAATACGTTTACTAAAGAAGATTTACCAACACCAGAGGAGCCGAGAAGAGCCGCAGTTTTACCTTCTTTTAGTAATTCCTGAAGTTTAGAGATTCCTTCACAGGTCACACTACTGACAACATGAATGGGGACACCAAATGCAACGCTCTCTGCTTGTTCTACGTATGTTTGTAAGTCATTGCAAACATCTTTTTTTGTTAATACAATAACAGGATTTGCTCCTGAATCCCAAGCAGCAATTATATAACGTTCAAGACGGCGAACGTTAAAGTCTTGGTTTAGAGACATGATAAGGAAGACGATATCAACGTTTACTGCAATGATTTGTTCAGTTGTAGCGCCTCCCGCAACTTTTCGAGAAAAGAGAGAAGTCCTTGGCAAGACACTATGAATAATTCCTTTTTCCTCACCAGGCATTTTTTCTACGGCAACCCAGTCACCGACCGCAGGGAAATCCCTACGATCTTGTGCTTGATGTTTAAAACTTCCCGAAAGAGAACTTAACCATTCTCCATCATTTGTTACAACTCGGTACATATGTTTATGCTCAAGCAAAACACGTCCTGCGACGCTTTCTTGCAGTTTTTCATTTAGGGATTGGATCATCCATTTTGTTTCCCAAGATTTGTTCCATCCGTAATTTTCAATTATTTTCAATATAATTCCTCCTGTTTTTGTGTATATAAAAAACCGTGTCTGCGAAAAGGCAGTCACGGTTAAATACACAACACACAAGAAAAAAGTCTACTTTTTAGAAAGCACACATGTGATGAGATACCTGGAACATGCCAATTCGCTTGTTTACATAGCCAGTTAAAATTGTCATAATACCTCACCTGCTTTCTATTGATAATACAACCTTACCAAGAATAACCTCTTTTAGTCAACCATTAATCTTACATAATTTTCATTTTTATTCTGTGGAGTTAAAATTTCGAGTAAATGTAATTTTCTATTGCGTGCTGTCTACATAAGGTTCGATGTGAACTAAAACTAGACAATTTGGTTTGGCAATATGAATTTTTTTCTCGATTTGCTCTGTAATAAGATGACTTTCTACTACATTTAATGAAGGCTCTACTAAGACAGTTAAATCTACAAACATTATATTTCCGTGCATTCTTCCTTTAAAATCCTCTAAATAAATGACACCTGGAACTTTTCGGACTAGCATCGAAAGTGTTTCAACTTCTTCTTCATTAAATCCGTCGGTTAATGTGTAAACTGCTTCTTTAAAAATAATATAAGCAGTCTTTATTATTAAAAAACCCACTAATAATGCAGTGATGGAGTCAATAATAGGAAGTCCAAATATTGCACCTAAGATTCCTATACCCGCACCAATACTTACGAGGGCGTCTGAACGATTATCATAAGCAACGGCCCGTACGGCAGAACTGTTTATACGATTTGCCAATTTCAAATTGTAACGATAAACTACAAACATTACCAAAGCACTACTGCCAGCAACGATAGCGGTTATAACCGATGGAGTTTCATGAACTGGATCAAAAAAATTTCTACCGACATTTATTATTACTTGTAATCCAACAGCGGCCATAATAAATGATGCAACCAGAGACGCTACTGTTTCAGCACGGAGGTGTCCATAATGATGATTATGATCAGGGGGTTTTTGGGAGATACGAAGACCAATAAGTACCGCAATAGATGCAATGATATCAGTAAGGTTATTCAAACCGTCCGCTTTTAAAGCTTCCGATGTTCCTATATACCCAACAATCAGCTTTAATCCGCTCAGGATTATATATGTCCCAATGCTAAGCCAGGCACCTCTTTCCCCTTCACGTAAATCTGAATAAAGTTCCAATTTGTTACCTCCCTAAAAAACTATCTGCAATTAGAAAACGACCCTCTAGGTGAGAGTCGTTTGGCTAAATCAATCCATTGCATGGTTTTCTATTGACTCAGCGGATTCTTGTTCATTTAATTTAATGACTTCAAGATACAGTATGTGATGACCTTCCATATGTTTAATCGTGAATTCATAACCTTGTTCAATTATTTTTTCACCTTGAATGGCTTCAAAATGTTTCGTCATCAGCCAGCCACCAATAGTATCTATATCCTCTTCATCAATATCAATGCCTAAAATATCATTGACATTTTCTAGTAAGACTTTTGCATCCAATATATAATGATGATCTCCTAGTTTTTGAACGTCAGGCAATTCGTCATTATCAAATTCGTCCCGAATATCACCGACAATTTCCTCCAGGATGTCTTCAATTGTTACAAGGCCAGAAGTTCCACCGTACTCATCCATTAAAACTGCCATATGGATTCGTTCACGTTGAATCTTCAATAATAATTCGCCAATTGGAATTGTTTCAATAACTCGTATAATTGGTTGCATATAATCGATAACAGGTCGATTAATATTAGAAGTATCTTTAATATACGCAGTTAATAAGTTCTTCATATTCACAAGACCAATTACGTGGTCTTTATCGCCATCAGTTATTGGATAGCGTGTATATTGTTCCACATTTACTTGATTAAATACATCGCGAAGTAGTGTATCTTTATCAATGGTACTCATCTCGGTACGAGGTGCCATGATTTCTTTAGCAATACGATCATCAAATTCAAAAATTTTATTTACAAATTTATATTCAGATTGGTTAATCTCACCGTTCTTCAAGCTGTCTGACAAAATCATACGAAGCTCTTCTTCAGTATGGGCAATTTCAGATTCGGACACTTGTTTTAATCCAAATAAACCTGTAAGCAGTCGAGCAGAAGCATTTAAGAATTTTATAAAAGGATACATTAGGCGATGAAACCAGATTAATGGTGTTGCTGTATATAACGCAACTTGTTCCGCTTTTTGTATAGCTAAAGTTTTCGGCGCCAATTCACCGACAACTACGTGCAAGAATGTAACGAATGAGAAAGCCACAGCAATTGAAACGATAGATGCAACACTATCACTTATATTAAAGTTTTCAACCAATGGATGGAGTATGATTCCTACTGTAGGTTCTCCTAACCAACCCAAACCTAAAGCTGTAATCGTAATACCTAGTTGACAAGCCGATAAGTATTCATCTAAATTTGAAACAACTCGTTTTGCTGGTATCGCACGTCTATTTCCTTCACCAATTAGTTGATCAATACGTGAAGTTCTCACTTTTACAATAGCAAACTCACTTGCTACGAAAAAAGCTGTAAGGGCGATTAAGACAGCAAATGCTGTCAATCGTATGGCTATGTCCAAATAATTCCTTTGTTCTAGACCCGAATGAGGGGGAGAACAAAGTGTACACCTCCTGTTTTCTGAAAAAAATAGTTAATACCTATAATAATAAAATACTTACCTATAAAAAACAAATATTACTTTCTTAAAGCATATAAGTCTTTTCAAGAACAACACCCTTTTGTAATATATAGGAGTAAACTAATATATGAGGAAGTGAAAATAACATGTCATCTACTAAAAGAGGTACCTATCTTGAAATTCTAGCAGCTTCAACAAAATTAGGGTTAACCTCTTTTGGAGGCCCAGTAGCACATATCGGTTATTTTCGAGATGAATACGTAAAGAAAAGAAAATGGCTTGATGATAAATTATATGCGGACTTAGTAGCTCTTTGCCAATTCTTACCCGGACCAGCGAGTTCACAAGTAGGAATTTCTATTGGGATGTTACGAGGTGGACTACTGGGTGGGGTTTTGTCATGGATTGGTTTTACCCTGCCATCTGTCCTGTTGTTAATGGCATTTGCATGGATTATTATGCAAACGGGGTCTTTTGAAAGTGGTTGGATTCAAGGATTGAAAATTGTTGCCGTTGCAGTTGTGGCACAAGCTTTAATGGGGATGAGTAAATCGTTAACCCCTGATCGAACGAGGATCACGGTAGCCATTATTGCCGCTGCCACAACTTTATTAATCCCAACCGCATGGGCGCAAATTCTTATTATTGTCCTTGCAGGAGTTTTTGGAGTCATGTTTTACAAAAATGAAAAAGTACCAGATGCAGTGGACATGCCATTATCATTTGGAAAGAAAACTGGAGTTATCGCATGGATACTATTTTTTGCGTTACTTATTTTGTTACCAGTTTTCAGACCATTCGTTCAAGCAACCTGGTACTCTATTTTCGATATCTTTTATCGTGTTGGTTCCATCGTATTTGGAGGAGGTCATGTTGTACTCCCAATGTTAGAACGAGAAGTTGTGCCGACTGGATGGATGTCTTCTGAAGCGTTCATTGCAGGTTATGGAGCTGCACAGGCAGTTCCTGGTCCGTTATTTACATTATCCGGCTACTTGGGTCAAATAATGGGGAGCTTTTCAGGAGCCGCAATAGCAGTTGTTGCCATGTTTTTACCTTCATTTTTATTGGTTATAGGGACCTTGCCATTTTGGGCAGTAATTCGAACAAAACCTAGAATTCAAGCTGCTTTAAAAGGTGTGAATGCTGCAGTGGTAGGGATTTTATTGGCCGCTTTATATGATCCTGTATTTACTAGTGCTGTGCATGATCCGATTGACTTTGTTATTGTTTTAATTTCGTTTACTCTATTAGTATTCTACAAATTACCACCTTGGATTGTCGTCATAATCACAGCCTTAATGGGTGCACTTAGTTTTGCTCTCTTTGGCTGAAAGGAGTTTTAAAGATGAATATAACACTGGAACACGCGCAACAACTTGATAAAAAGGATGAACTTAGTCGATTTAAACAAGAGTTTTATTTTCCGGGAAATCAATTATATATGGATGGAAATTCACTTGGATTGATGTCTAAAAGATCAGAAGACACTTTAAACAAGTTAATGGATAGTTGGAAAAGTAAAGGGATTGATGGGTGGACAGAAGGCGACGAACCTTGGTTTACCTATTCTGAACAATTAAGTCAACGTATTGCTCCAATGGTGGGTGCAAAAGGACATGAAGTAATGGTGACAGGTTCAATTACTACGAACATCCATCAAATGCTCGCTACGTTATTTCATCCAACGGCAGAAAAGAATGTGATCGTCGTTGATGAATTGAATTTCCCATCTGATATTTATGCCGTTGAAAGCCACTTGAGGTTACGCGGATTAGACCCGGATATGGCGATGCGTAAAGTGAAAAGTGATGATGGCTATACATTGACGCTTGCAGCGATTGAAGAAATGCTGACTGAGGACGTAGCCATTTTAATGTTGCCATCTGTGTTGTATCGAAGTGGGCAATTATTAAATATAGAACGCATAACCGAAATGGCGCATTCAAAAGGGATTTTAGTCGGATTTGATTTAGCCCATTCAATTGGAGCAGTACCTCACGAACTACATAACCAAAAAGTAGATTTTGCCATTTGGTGTCATTATAAATATATGAACAGTGGACCAGGTGGCTCAGGCGGGTTATTTATACACGAACGACACCATCATGAATTACCAGGTCTCGCTGGTTGGTTCGGATCAGATAAAACAAAGCAATTTGACATGACGCATGATTTTACAAAAGCAAGTGGAGCAGGTGCTTACCAAATTGGGACACCAAATTTGTTTAGCACAGCACCGTTAAGCGGTAGCATTGAGATGTTTGAAGAGGCTGGGATGAAAGATGTACGATTGAAGTCTCTAGCATTGACAAAGTATTTAAGAGACTTGATTCAATCAGAAATAGATTCCTACGGTTTTGTTGATGTAACGCCTTTAATTGATGAAGAGAGAGGCGGACATATTGCTCTAGCTCATCCCGAAGCTGCTCGTATTTGTAAAGCATTGAAACAAGCAAATGTCGTGCCAGATTTCCGCTCACCTGATATTATTCGATTGGCTCCAGTTAGTTTTTATTCAAGTTTTGAAGATGTCTGGGAAATGGTTCAAAGACTAAAAAAAATTATGGTAGAAGAAACATATAAAAATTTTTCCAATGAACGAAATGTGGTGGCATAAGTGAAAATCCATGATATTTCGATGATGTTAAATCAAGATGTTGCGGAATGGCCAGGTGATACGCCGTTTCAATTTCAAGTTTCTTTGACGAAACAGCAAAGTGGTTCGGTGAATATTGGACAAATCACCTCCAGCACACATATAGGCACACATATTGATGCACCTTTTCATTTTGATGAAGAAGGTGAGAAAGTTCATGAGCTACCTCTAGAAAACTATATTGTAGAAGCTATTGTTATCGATATGAGTGAAAAACAGGTGATTTCTCGTGAGTTATTACAAAAAGTCACAACAGGGACAGCTAAAGCAGTACTTTTCCGAACAAGTTTCTGGACGAACAGAGATGTGTTCCCTAAAGAAATTCCAACCTTTGATGTTGATATAGTGGAGTGGATGGTAGAAAACGGAATTCTATTACTGGGAGTGGACTTGCCATCGGTTGACTCGATTACTAGTAAACATTTACCCATGCATCATGCATTAGGATCTGCCGGACGCTATATTTTAGAAGGACTCATGCTAGACGAAGTAAAGGACGGAACGTATAAATTAATTGCTCTTCCTTTGAAAATAGAAGGGGCGGATGGAAGCCCCGTCCGTGCCGTATTAATTGAAGAATAGAAAAGTGGACCTTGGAGTGATTCCAAGGTCCATTTTGCGCAATAAGAAACTACCATGTATTACGTTACGTTTCACGAAACCCTCATCTACCATGAAAAGTGATCCTCAGCAAAAAAGAGGTACTAGTAAAGCCCTTAGGAGTCGCCGCCTTCCGCATCAATCAAGAAAATGTTTTTGAATTGATCATAAAAGAAAATAAAACGGAAAAAGAAGAGAGTGCAGAAAGTCACTGGGACTTTAAATAATAGAAAAAT
>NZ_ALJG01000323.1 GCF_000286315.1 Paenisporosarcina sp. TG20
AAAAATGAGCAGCCAAGTTGGAATTTTGGGACTCCAAGTTGGAAAAATCACGTTCCAAGTTGGAATAGAGAAAATATGTAAACTAAATTAAAGAACACTTCTACTTTATAATATAGAGAAGCCTATCCTCTTAGAAATTGAGAATAAGCTCGCTTTATTTGATTGTAGTAATTTCTTCAGTGGCCTCACTAGCGCTACTGCGGGGTCTACTCACCTGTCTCGCTTTTCCCGCAGGAGTCGGTACATCAAATATATATACTTTTGTAAATTTTCATAAAGCGTCCATTACCTTTTTATAATGAATGAATCATTTGCGATTATATTGTAGTATGGTCAGAATAAGAGTTGTCGACTTATATTTACCAGGAGGGTTTGTATGCAAAGAAGGTTTTTATTAGGTTTATTTAGTGTAATTGCTATCTTTTTGGCAGGTTGCGGTACTGATATCACAACAAACGTTGATGAAAAACAAACAACAGTTGTTGAAGACGTAAAAAATGAAGAACCTGATGGGAAGTTTCTAACGAAGCAAACAATGGCAATAATACCAAACAACCTGAAAAAACAGATGAAAATACGAAGGGTAACCCTAACGATAGCTCCACAATTGCAAAATTAGAAGGCTTGGAAGTACATTATATTGATGTAGGTCAAGCAGATGCGACACTATTAAAGTATTCTCACGAAGGGGAAAATTACAGAATTTTAATTGATGCCGGAAATTGGAATTCTAGTAATGCAGTAAATTACTTGGACGCCCAAAAAGTATCCAATATCGATATTGTAGTAGGCACACATCCCCATGCTGACCATATTGGCCAGATCGATAAAATCATCGATACTTTTGATGTTGATGAAGTTTGGTTATCAGGTAACCTTTCCAATTCCCAAGTGTTTAATCGCATGATAGATGCCATAGAAGCAAATGACGTTGGATACCATGAACCTAGAGCTGGGGAAGTATATGACATCGGTCCACTAGTTATTGAAGTATTAAACCCAACCAGTGCCAGTGGAGATGTTCAGAATGACTCAGTTTCACTAAGAATAACGTATGGTGATGTCACTTTCTTGTTTACAGGAGACACTGAAGAAGAAGGCGAAAGGAAAATGATTAACAGCGGTCAAAACCTATCGGCGGATATTTTCCAAGTAGGACATCATGGATCGAACACTTCAAATACTTCAGCCTTTTTAGATAAAGTGAATCCCAAAGTTGCCATAATTTCAACCAGTGAAAATAATCAATTTGGACATCCTCACGCTGAAGTAATTAAAAGGATAAATGATAAAGGTATTGATCTATACTCTACGCATATAAATGTCACTATCATTGTCAAAACCGATGGTACAACGTATAAGGTAACTACAAAAAAAGATGGAAATGTTACACCATCTTCAGAAAATACAACTTCAAATAATACTGAAACAAGCAATGACGCTACTTCTAAACCAAAAGAATCGGTTTCTGGAAGTTGCATAAACATCAACACAGCATCTTCAGAAGAATTACAAGACATTATACACTTCGGCCCGGCTCGTGTAGAAGAGTTGATACAACTTCGTCCATTTAGCTCAATAGAAGACTTGGCAAGAATTAATGGGATAGCTGCTGGTAGATTAAACGATATCAAGTCACAAGGATTGGCTTGTTTAGGAGGATGAAAATATGACGAACAAAGGTGTATTGGACCGTATTGAAGAAGGAAAACATGCTGTTATTTTAGTTGATGAGGTAGGAAAAGAATTCATTATTCAAGTGAATGATTTGCCCGAAGGAAGTAAAGTTGGAATGTGGTTTGATGTAGAGATAATAAATAATGATCTCTCGAAAATTTCAATAAATATGAAAGAAACAACAAACTTGAACGAAGAAATTACGAATAAGGTTAATAAGTTAAAGGAAAAAGGCAGAGGAAGCCGTTTCAAGAGGAACTAAATTTAAAATATTTGATCAGACTAATCATTTTTTTATTCCCTAAATTTATTCTTTTTTCCTTTCATCTCTATTCTCACTCTTTTGTCAGAATTGAAATCAACTACTCTACAGTATATTTAAAAAGGAAGGAGCAAAGTAAAATCACTTCGCTCCTCTCCTCTTATTCACATTGGTTTCGGTGTTCTAAAGCACCTTAATAGCAATGATCCCCGAACTCTTTCAGACCCGGATTCTATTACATTACTGTTGCTTCCGGTTCATAGCTAATGATGTCACGGATAGAATTATTGTCGTTCATGATGGCTACAGTTGGTTTATGATCTTTTGCTTCCTCGTTCATCATATAAACATACGATAAAATGATAACCACATCCCCTTTTTGAACTAGACGTGCTGCTGCTCCGTTTACGCATATCACACCACTGCCTCTTTGTCCTGAAATGATATAGGTTTCAAACCGAGCTCCATTATTATTGTTTACAATATGAACTTTTTCATTTGGTAGCATACCAACCACGTCTAAGAGATTTTGATCGATTGTAATACTTCCTACATAGTTTAAATCCGCTTCCGTCACAACAGCTCTGTGTATCTTTGAATTCAACATCATACGTAACATTAATACCTCTCCTTTATGTTCCACATCATATTGTCAATCAGGCGTACATTTTCAAAGAATACTGCTACCGCTAAAATAACATCTGTGTCATTTAATAGGTCATTTGTCAGACTTGGATAACTTAATAACTCCACATAATCAATTTTTCCGGATATGTTATCTTCAATGTGTTGAATAGTTATTTGTTTTGCTCTTGCTATATCTTGATTCAATTTAAAATGTTCATGTCCTAGTTTAATTGCTTTTCGAATCATTGGTGCCTCTGAACGTTCTTTTGGACTAAGGAAAACGTTACGTGAACTTTTAGCTAGTCCATCTGGTTCTCTTACAGTTTCTACCCTTCTGACTTCCAACGGGAAATTATAATCTTTAACCAGTGTTTCAATTATCGCGAGTTGTTGAGCATCTTTTTGTCCGAAATAAACTGTCTTTGGTTCAACTAAATGAAAAAGCTTTGTGACTACTTTTAATACACCATCAAAATGTCCTGGTCTTGAAGAACCACATAGTATATTTGCTTGTGTTCCTGCTTGTATCGAAATGCCACCATCTTGAGGATACATTTCATTTACTTGAGGGAAAAACAATAAGTCTACTCCCGCTTCTTTTGCCATTTTTGAATCTCGTTGTAAATCACGAGGATACTTTGCTAAATCTTCATTGGGTCCAAATTGAGCAGGATTCACAAAGATACTCATAACTACATAGTCATTCTCTCTTCTCGCTTGTTTGACCAGAGACATATGACCTTCATGTAAGTAACCCATAGTTGGTACAAAACCAATACTTTTGTTTGAAAACTTTGCTTCTTTAATATTATTTTTTAATTCCTCTATCAATTGTACTTGTATCATTGTTTTCCTCCATATAATTGCTGATATTCATCATCTTTCATCGTAAATCGATGTTCAGCTGAAGGGAATTCTCCGTTTTTAACTTCTGCTACGTATTGTATTAATCCAGCAGAAATCTCTTGGCCAGCTTGTGAAAAGGATTTTACAAATTTCGGCATATGATGACTTCCATAAGTGACTGTGTCATGAAAAACAAGTACTTGTCCATCTGTATCTGCCCCTGCCCCAATTCCAATCACTGGGATTGATAGTATTTCAGTGATTGTTTTTGCCAGTTGATAAGGAATACACTCTAGAACGACCATAAAAGCGCCAGCTTCTTCACAAGACTTTGCATCTTCAATTAGTTTTTGCGCAGCATGAGCTGTTTTGCCTTGAACTTTATATCCCCCTGATACGCTTGCAGACTGTGGTAGTAGGCCAAGATGTGCAATAACAGGTATTCCAATACGAGTCAATAAGCGAATGACATCTATGACTTCGTCTGCACCTTCAATTTTTAAAGCTTGTGCTTTTGTTTCTTGGAATAACCGAACTGCATTAGCCATGGTTACATCAACTGATCCATGATATGAACCAAATGGCATATCAACTACTAAAAATGTGTCAGAAGCTCCGCGTCTAGTTGCCTTTCCATGATGAATCATATCTTCCATTGTTACTAAAACTGTTGAATCATATCCAAGAACCACCATCCCTAGAGAATCTCCAACGAGTAAAATTTCAACCCCTGCATTTTCAGCAAGTTTAGCTGATGGATAATCGTAAGCAGTTAACATAATAATCTTATCGTTATCCTTTTTCATTTTCATGAATTCTGTTGTTGTTTTCATTTTCAAACTCCCCCTCTTCGGAGAGAAAACCAAAAATAAAAACCCTTCTGTCCACTATTAGGACAGAAGGGTTGTGTGTTTACAAGAATTGGTTTCCTCCGTCCCTGTCAATTAAGATCAAGGCGAAATATTTATTTCATGTGATGTTATTTGTTCATCAGGTGCAGTTCTACTCAGATACTGCCCTTCACTCTTTACTATAACAGAAAACATGTTATTTTTGAATCTCAATGTCAGCAGAATAAATTCCATGGATTTGACCATCATCCGACTTAATTTGTAAAATGCCTTCATTGGTAATACCAAGCGCAATACCCTCAATTACTTCATGAACCATAATTGCTTTGATTCGCTTACCTAACGTACAAGAATAACTTTCCCATAGAATTTTCAATGGTTCAAACCCATGCTTAACATACATATCCGCATAAATTTCTAGATGATGCAATATACTTGCGACCAGTTTTGCACGGTCCACTGGATGCCCTGCAGCCATTTGTATAGAAGTAGCAATAGATTGAATCTCTTCAGGGAAATCACTTTGTTGTTGATTAACATTGACACCAATACCTAAGATGATTGAATGGACTCGGTCTATATCAGCTTGAAGCTCTGTTAAAATCCCTGTACATTTCTTACCATTTATCAGCAAATCATTAGGCCATTTAATCTCCGCACGAACTTTAGCGATATCTTCTATAGCTCTGGCTACTGCTACAGCTGCAACGAGTGTAAATTGAGGAGCTTTAGTTGGTGGAATATCTGGCCGAATAATGACACTCATCCATATCCCCTTACCTTGAGTCGATGTCCAAGGCCTTGCTAAACGTCCTTTACCCGCAGTTTGTTCTTCACATATTACAACTGTCCCATCAGCAACCCCCGTTTGTGCAAGTTGATGAGCAATTGGCTGAGTAGATGGACAAGTAACTTGGTAATGAATATTACGACCGAAACGTTTTGTTGTTAAATATTGATCTATTTTGACAGCTTGTAAAGTATCAGGAGACGCTGTTAATACATATCCTTTTTTCTTTACCGTTTCGATACTAAACCCTTCTTCTTCAAGTTCTTTAACATGCTTCCAAATAGCAGTTCTCGACAATCCAAATTCACTAGCCAATTGTTGACCCGAAACTGGTTGACCCTTTGCCGCTAAAAAACGTTTAGTAATTTCAAACTTCACTGTTGAATTCATTCATTATCCATTCCTTTATCTCGGTAGAATCGTTCACCACTTTTTCATGTAGTACAGCATGTTCTATTTTAGTAAGTGCCACTTTAAGCCATGGTCCGCCAGGTTTGTTATACCACCTCATCAAATCGTCTCCCGAAATCACTAAATCACGAATTGATTGAATCTGTAACGAACGTTTTCTTTTAACAATACCCTCAATTGGCATAAGTTCAATATCACTGCAAACTATACGTGACAACATTTCTGCGTGAATAAGGTATGATTCATCAAATTGATAAAGGTCATCAATCGTGTATTGCCGTTCATAACGGATTTCTGTTGCTTTGACTAGTTGATTTATCTGTTGTTTTAAATCATTGGATAATTTAAAAACTCTTGCAAGCTCTAAAGCATTTGGTTTGTCGTGAAGTAAGCATAAAAAAGTCCAACATACTAGAACATCTTGTGGATTTCCTAACTGAGCCCATTTTTCATGGGTGAATCGGAAATTGCCTGGTAAATAATTTACTAAATTACTTTTAGTAAGGGCGTTCAAGCCTATATTTAAATTGGTGCTTAACCACATTTTTTCAAGTTCAGCTGTTATTCGTTCAATGGACACATATGAAATATCTTTTGCGCATGATTTTATCGCTTCAAAAGTATTCTTTTCGATGGAAAAACCTAGTTGTGCAGTAAATCGTATAGCTCGAAGCATTCGCAATGCATCTTCTTTAAATCGATCAATTGGCATGCCTACTGTTCGAATTATTTTATTGTGGAGATCTTGTTGCCCGTTAAATAAGTCAATGATTTGGAAGCTATCTGTCATGGCGAGTGCATTCATTGTAAAATCTCTACGTTTTAAATCTTCTTCTAGAGAGCGCACGAACTTTACATCAGTTGGTCTACGGTGATCTGTATATTCACCGTCAGTACGAAAAGTTGTTACTTCAATTGGAACTTGTTTTTCAATGACTAGCACAGTGCCATGTGCCAGTCCCACATCTGCAGTTCTTTTAAATATTATTTTCACTTCATTAGGTAAAGCACTTGTCGCAATATCAATGTCGTTTGCTTCTTTGTGGCAAACATAATCTCGTACTGCTCCACCAACAAATACAGCCTCAAATCCATTATGCTTTAGCGTGCTTATAATATTTTTTCCTGCTTGCCATTGTTCAGTTGTGAGCATGTTGAAGAACTGCTTTCTCATAAACTTTTTCATACTGAGAGACAATTAATGAAGAATGAAAATTCCGAGAAACTTTGTCGATTGCATTAGTTCTCAAACGGTTATGTAAGTCTTTGTTTGTCAATATTTTAAATGCATAACAGGCTACAGCTTCAACATCATGTAAAGGAACAATATATCCATTATGGCCGTGATCAATAACCTCGGGTATTCCACCTATATTTGTGCCGATTCCAGGGACTCCGCATGCCATAGCCTCTAACATAACTAAGCCAAACGACTCTTTTTCCGATAGTAATAGTTTTAAATCGCTTATCGCATAAAGTTCGGAAACATTATCTTGTTTTCCTAAAAAAAGAACATCATTTTTCAAACCTAAGGATTCAACTTGTTTAATAATGTTATTCATTTCTGGTCCATCACCAACGAGCAATAATCTTGCAGGCATTTCTTTTCGAATATAAGCAAAACTTGATACGACATCCTCAACATGTTTAACTTTGCGAAAGTTTGAAACATGAATAATCACTTTCTCATTATCTTGAATGTTATAGTATGACTTTAAATTTGATGGCTTATCGGGATAATATTCACGTTCATCTACAAAATTATAGATGGTTTCAATTGTTTGATTAGGTTGTATTAAATGATTAGTTTGTTCTTTTAGCGAATTTGAAACTGCAGTGACAATATCTGATTTTTCTATTCCATAACGAATAGCACCAGAAAGAGATGAATCATAACCTAAAACGCTAATATCAGTGCCATGGAGCGTTGTCACAATTCCTACTCGTTGTCCTGACATGTCACGAGCTAAAACAGCGCATACAGCATGTGGGATAGCATAATGGACGTGAAGAATATCTAAATTCTCTTTTTTGATGATCTCTGCCATTTTACTGGCCAGAGCAATATCATAAGGAGGATATTGAAACACCGAATAACTATTTACTTCTACTTGATGAAAGAACATGTTTGGAATCATACGATTTAAACGGAATGGCATGCTTGATGTGATGAAATGTATTTCATGGCCACGCTCAGCAAGTAGCTTTCCTAATTCTGTCGCAATTACACCAGAGCCCCCTATTGTTGGGTAGCAAGTGATGCCAATTTTTAATTTCTTCATCACAGTCACTCCCTTCTACGAGCGTCTTTCTTGTAACAGTCTCCAGTCGATAAATCCTTCTTGCAGACCTTTTAATAATACTTCTGCTGTTCCCATATTTGTTGCTAAGGGAATTTGATATACATCACATAAACGAATAAGTGCTGTAACGTCTGGTTCATGAGGTTGAGCCGTCAAAGGATCGCGGAAAAAGATAACCATATCCATTTCATTATTTGCGACCATGGCACCGATTTGTTGATCTCCGCCAAGTGGCCCGGATTGAAATAGCAAGACATGCAGTCCCGTTTCATCAATAATCCGTTTTCCTGTTGTACCCGTTGCACATAAATCATGTTGCGCCAAAATATCACGATAGGCAGTAACAAATTGAATTAAATCATCTTTTTTTCGATCATGAGCAATCAAAGCAATTTTCATAAATCCCCCACCCTACTTTTATATTATATTTTCTAGTCCGTAGACCAGTTCTTTTAAGTCCATCACATGAGTAATTGACAATGTAATGCCTGACATAAATGACTGCCTGTTAAATGAATCATGGCGTAGTGTAAAGAGTTGGCCATCTCCCCCAAATAAAACTTGCTGGTGAGCAACTAATCCAGGTAAACGTACACTATGGATTGGAATTCCATCGTAGGATGCACCTCTAGCTCCTGCTATCGTTTCTTCTTCTAATGGATGGCCTTGTTTATGTAAAGGTCGTACTTCCGCGATCATTTGAGCTGTTTTATATGCAGTACCAGAGGGAGCATCAAGTTTCTGGTCATGATGCATTTCAATGATTTCAACATCAGGAAAATAAGCAGCTGCCATTGCGGCAAATTTCATCATCAATACAGCACCAATAGCGAAATTTGGTGCCACAATACATCCTACCTGATATTTTTCAGAAAGTACTTTGCATTGTTGTAATTGTTCATCAGTAAATCCTGTTGTTCCAATTACAGGTCTAACTTCACTCTGGAGACAAAGCTTTGTATGTTCAAATACTTGATGTGGTGTGGTTAAATCAAGGAATACATCAGGCTTGGTTGAAAAAATCAAACTTTCTAAATCTAGAAATACGGGTATATCATAACTAGCTGGAAATCCTGGAAATTCACTTAATACTTTTCCTATTTCTTTATGGTCAAGAACCGCTATTAATTCCATATTCTCATTATTCATAATGGTATGTACAGCTTGTTGTCCCATTTTTCCACGCGGACCACCAATTGCAACTCTAATCATACTTATTCCTCCTTTAATGTCCAACGGTTTTTATCTCTAGAGTTAAACTTGTCCATTACACGATCATGTGCCTGCTGCATATCGATTTTCTCAGCATTTGCGAAACATATGAGAACAAATAGTAAATCTCCTAATTCTTCTTCCATGTTTTTTGTGGCTTCTGTTGATTTCTTCTTTTTCATGCCATGGACATGCTGTACTTCTCTTGCTAATTCTCCAAGTTCTTCAGTCATTCTAGCAAGCATTTCAAAAGGAGGGAAATACCCTTCTTTATATTGTCCAATATAGTCATCTACTTCTTTTTGTAAGGTTTGAATCGTTTTTTCATTTATCATTCATATCACTCTCCTAATCCTACCGTAATATTAAGAAATAATGTTGTCAAAACACTTTATATACATGATAATAACGTAGTGTTCTTTTTTTGAGAAATTGAGGTGCTTCTATGCTAAAAGGTATTAAATTTAAAAATGTTTTTTTCATTATGCTTGGAGCAGCCATCTTTAGTTTTGGTTTTGTTCATTTTAACATTCAAAATCAACTTGGCGAAGGCGGATTTAGTGGGATTACATTAATTTTATTCTTTGTTTTTAAACTAGATCCCGCATTGATGAACTTATTATTAAATATACCAATGTTTATTATCGGATGGCGTCTTCTAGGAAGAAAAGTATTTGTTTATACGGTTATCGGAACGGTTTCAGTATCAATATTTTTAAAAATCTTCCTAATTTACGAAATAAATATTCACATTCAAGACGATTTATTTTTAGCATCATTATTTGCTGGCGTTTTTTTAGGAATTGGATTAGGTATCATTTTCAGATATGGTGGCACAACTGGTGGCGTAGATATCATTGCAAGACTTGCATTCAAATATCTTGGATGGAGCATGGGTAAAACGATGTTTATCTTTGATGCAGGGGTTATCTTACTGTCATGGTTAACATTTTTAGATCACCGCTCGATGATGTATACATTAGTTGCAGTCTTTATAAGTGCTCGCGTCATTGACTTTGTGCAAGAAGGTGCTTACGCAGCACGTGGAGCGCTCATTATATCAGAATTTCAAAGTGAGATCGCTGACCGAATTGCACTTGACATGGAACGTGGTGTAACTGTATTAAGCGGCACTGGTCATTTCACAAAAACTGAACGCAATGTGCTCTATTGCGTAGTTGGACGTAATGAAATAGTCCGGCTAAAAAATATTATAACATCAGTCGATCCTCATGCGTTTGTGTCAGTAACAGAAGTTCACGATGTCATGGGTGAAGGATTTACGCTAGACGAACTAAAACGACCAATTGATTAAAAAAAAGGTTATTTTACATATTATTCTTTGGTTAAAGACGATTGAAGTGACTTTGTCACTCAATCGTCTTTCTTTTGTACAGGCTATCTTGCGACGGGTTCCCGTCCGACACGCCCCTTCAACCAATAGATATTTCGTATTTTTGATGTGGGTTAATGTGAAATAGACAATGATTTTATAGAAGACCCGGCCGAAGATCATACTATTTCTGACTTTTTCTATATTTTTTAGATTGCGTAGGTTTTTTCCGTTTAGGGTTATCTCCATACTGACAATTGTATAGGTTGAAGTTACACTGTTCTTCAATTTAAATATTTCACACCACCGAAAAAAATCTTTAGGTCGGGTTGGATTTTACTTTTTTCTGCAATTTCCAACTTGGATTGTGATTTTTCCAACTTGGAGTCCCAAAATTCCAACTTGGATACCCTTTTTTCCAACTTGGACACCAATTTTTACAACTGAGCAATCGCTCATCTCATATTTCATTGAATACCCATCAATTGTTAGTAATGCCAATGACTAAAAACGCTATATACTTCACTTCTTCTCAAAAAAGGTATAAAAAACTCTATCATTCATTAGAATAGAAATACTTTTGATTCAAAACGAGTTCTCCAATCAACCTGCTCTCTGTTTGTAGAAAGAAAAAACAGCCGAAATTGTATCTTCGGCTGTTTCTATAGGACCCAGATGTAGAATATTATTTTGACTCACTGTAGGTGTTCTAAGCCGATACTCTTTCTATCAAAAAACTCACGAGCACATGGGTACATGCTCGTGAGTTTTTGATTCTATTCTGAACGATTCATGCCTGTAAACATTAATATTAAACGAAGTAATTCTAAAACTGCAACTGCAGTAGCAGCTACATATGTCATCGCAGCAGCATTTAATACTTTACGAGCGTGTGTTTCTTCTTCATTGCGAATAACTCCATGAGATACAATCTCAGTCATTGCACGATTTGAAGCATTGAACTCAACTGGTAAAGTAACAATTTGAAATACAACACCTACTGCAAGCAATACAATACCTAATAGCAACATGTTAGGCATTGTTGCAAATATACCAATCATGACGAAAATCCATGACGCGTTTGAAGAAATATTAGCAACAGGTACTAACTTGTGACGAAGTTTCAAGAATGAATAAGCTTCTTTATGTTGAATCGCATGTCCCACTTCGTGAGCAGCAATTGCTGTACCAGCCACTGATGCTTCATGGTAGTTTTGTGATGATAACGCAACAATTTTTGTCATCGGATTATAATGATCACTTAGAAATCCTTTACTTTCAACGACTTTCACATCTCTCAAATCGTTTTGATCTAAAATTAAACGTGCTACTTGAGCACCAGTCATACCAGAAGTTGAACGTACTTTTGAATACTTCTTATACGTGCGTTTGACCTTAAATTGCGCGTATAGTGGTAACAATAATAGTACGGCAAAGTAGATTATAAATCCTCCCAAATCGACCAACCTCCTATTTTGTAGATACTTCTTATTTTATAGCTCATACAACATTTGTACAACTATTTAGTTTGCTCAATTGGTGACAACTTTATGACATTAATCGCAATTAGTATACATGCAATTGATAACCAAAAGGTAAAGTAGCCAATGGATTGAGTATACTCAGACAACCGACTATAAATGGGCATTTGTCCAAACACATAGTCAATGACGTCATTATGTAACGTCCAAATAGCAGCAATCAATAAATGGATCCATCTAAATTTATATTTTGGAATATAGAGTAATGCTTGAATAGCCATTGAGAAATGACTAACCACAAGCATCCATCCAACAAATCCAATTGGACCAGCTACAAAGTCTGTCCAAATGTTCATAACTACTGCCCATAGTCCATACTTTACTAATGTAATTAATGCGAGAGCTTCAATAAGTTTAAAATTCTTGCCAATTAACCAGCCAAACAATGCAATGGAGAAAAACAAACTTGCTGTTGGACTATCTGGAACGAAAATCAGAAATAGTGGATCTGTAATTTCAAGTTGAAATCTATACCAATAGTAGCCATAGATAGTACCAAGAATATTAACAATTAGTAATGTCCACATAAAAACTTTATGAAATAACAAGAATTTAATTTGTGTGAGTATTGGATTCACTTTTATTCCGCCTCCTTTATCAAAAAATACGAAAAACACTTTCATTATGTATAAGAAAAACCGGGCAAGTGCGCCCGGTCCTTTAAGCAAGAACACAGTATCCACTTTGGTTTCTGGTATGATTTCCGTTGGTTAAAAAAAACGTGATCAAATATAGTTTAAAAAATAAATATAAAAAATCGTCCGATCTTTTAAAATGAAAGTACTCATACCTAAATCCTTCGACTGAGAGAAAACTTCTAAAGAAGGAAATCACGACTCACCTTAATTGGGTAAACGAGAGTCGACCAAAGAAATTCTGTTTTACCATGTTGTCTCTATATACTAAAAACACCATGAATACAGAGTTCTTGGCTCGCTATAGTCATATATTTTCTGATGAAAAATAAGCAACCTTTTGTTGATATTATAAAACAGAACAACACTACTAACACAGAATTGGTGAGTGCCGTTGTCTTTTCAGTAAAAAAAAGAGTCAGTTGCCTGACTCTTTTTAAGATAAATCATGGAGATAACTCATCAATAAATTTAGATAACTCTAAAAGTTCTTCGTCGGTACCTTCCCACATTCCTGCTTGCATAGAACCAATACCATTTACTGCAATATCAGCAATTTCTTCAGCTGTTTTATCAGTAGTTGCAAGGGATGGTCCTAAGCCACCTTCATACGCACTACCGTGGCAGCTAATACAGGATGATTCTAAGTAAATTTGATGCCCTGCTGCTTCTGTATCAAATTCTGCTTCTTCACGAATTTCACCTTGAGCTTTTGCTGCAACCCAGTCATGGTTAACAACCGATTCCCAAGTTAAGAAAATGATTGATGCAAGAGCTAGCAACATAAACGCTGTAGGTAACGGACGTTTAAATGGACGACGCTCTTTACTTTTGTCCATGAATGGCGCAAGCATTAGTGCACCAAATGCTAGACCTGGCATAACGATTGCTCCGATTACATTGTATGATGTGCCAGAAGCAAATTCATATTTTAGTAATTGATATAGGAATAAGAAATACCAATCTGGTAATGGAATATATGCTGTATCTGTTGGATCTGCTTGACGTTCAAGTCCTGTTGGATGTGCAACAGTCAAGATTAGAAAACCAATTAAGAAAACTGCACCAACCATCCATTCTTTCAATAAGAAGTTTGGCCAGAAAGCTTCTGTTTTACCCGGATACTCTGAATAGTCTTTTGGTACATTCGAACTACGAGTAGCAGGTATACGAGAATCCCCGACAAATTTCATCCCTTTTCCGCGATGCATAGTGTCCCCTCCTTTTCGAAATCTTCAAAGACGTTGTATCTTATAGTGGTCCTGAAATACCTTGTTTGCGAATCAAGACAAAGTGTGCTGCAAGCAACCCAAGCAAAGCAGCTGGTAAGAAGAATACATGAATCGCAAAGAATCGTGTTAACGTTTGTGCACCAAGAATTTCTGCGTCCCCGGCTAGTAAGGTTTTAATCATGCCTCCGATAAACGGAACGGATGCAGCAATTTCAATACCTACTTTAGTTGCAAACAACGCGCTCATATCCCAAGGAAGTAGATAACCTGTGAAACCTAATCCTAATATTACTCCGAAAATCATTACGCCTACTACCCAGTTAAGTTCACGAGGTTTCTTATAAGAACCTGTAAAGAATACACGTAACGTGTGGAGGAATATCATTACAATAACTAGTGAAGATCCCCAGTGATGCATACCACGCACAATTTCACCGAATGCTACTTCATTTTGTAAGTAGTAAACAGATTTCCATGCATTTTCAATATCAGGCGTATAGTACATTGTTAAGAACATACCCGAAAGAATTTGAATCACTGTAATGAAGAACGTTAATCCCCCGAAACAATAAACGAATGCAGAAAAATGGTGTGCAGGGTTAACGTGCTCTGGAACTTCATGGTCTGCAATATCACGCCAAATAGGAGTAATATCCAGACGTTCATCCACCCAATCATAGATCTTATTTAGCACTGACGTCGTACCCCCTTACTTTAAACTAATGTATTTGGTCGTGTTTTACCGATTTGTAACAGCCCATCTTTTACCTGTACTTCGAACTCATCTAACGGTCCAAGTGGTGGCGTACCTTGGACGTTGTCGCCATTTTTCAGGTAACGACCAGCGTGACATGGACAGAAGAATTGATCTGGGTAGTCTGGAGAACCTGCCCAACTAACAGTACAACCTAAATGTTTACAAACTGGAGATAGTGCAACAATTCTGTCGCCTTCTTTGTAAACCCAAGCAAAGCTTGTGACATCATGAACATACCATGCATCAGTTTGTTCATAAGAAAAATCTACTCGAACTGGCACTTCAGTAAGTTCTGCCACTTTTTTATCTGTCGGTACAAAATCTCCACCTTCAGATTTTTGCAATACTGGATCAATTGCAAAACGAACCATTGGCATTAACATACCTGCCGCCATAAAACCTCCAACACCAGTTAATGTGTAGTTTAGAAATTGACGTCTTGATACCCGATTATTACTCATCCTTTTCCCCCCTCTAACTTTAAAGGTCAGTCCAATGGACATACTTATACGTAAAATAGTAAAACTAGGACAGTTCTATGATAGCTCAATAAAAAACAGAGGTCAATATTCCGCTAATAGCTTTATGGACTTTGTGAACATTCCTTGAAAGTTATTTAGTAGAATTTGCCCATCGTTTTGCAAATACGGGTATTATTTGTCTCAACTGGTCATCTAAAACTGATTGACGTAATTTTTTATCCATATGTTCTAAAGGTATGGATGGCGTGTAAATTACATCTAACGAGCTAGATTCAGTTCCCCACCTCATATCACTAGAAATGAAGAACAAGTGCTTAAAACCTGCTTCTTTCAACATCTCGTCCCATTCTGTTCCAAGTTGTTCCCTATTTGTTCGCTGTGTATAAGTGACAGGTGGAATTAAAACCACTCTACCTTTAAATTGATTTTCAATAAATGCCGTAAGTGCCATTATAAATTCTACGCTTGACGCGTTTTGTTTAAGCTTGCTAGCTTGTCCATCAACTAATAACAATGGCACAACGGCAGTATCAATATATTCTTGTTGTTCTAAAAATACACTCATATCTTTTGAGTTCCAGTACATATATTTCTCATTCCCTCTTTCAACAAAAAACTTCATCGCGTAAACGATGAAGTTAAGATTTAGACGATTCTTTCATCCCTTGTAACAATTTAGACAATTCTATAAATCGTTCTTTATCATTAGCGTCTAGAGCTTCATCAATTTGTTTTAGTATATTTTCTTTTCTAAAAGACTCCATACTTATTTTCAAAACTTCTTCTGCAATGAGACGATCTTTGTCGTTAATGTGTAAATATTTTGGCATGAAAGGATTTTCTTCTAATACCGCTAAATATTCAGAGCTTGGTGGTACATTAGGAAAGTTTAATTGAATAAACATGTCTTCATTTGGATGTAAGCGTAAGTCATGAAATGATTTTTCAGCATCTGCAGTCATTAAGTTCCCTTTGTAGAAGCGAAACGGTACACCAGTCGATTCTGTAACAGACATAACCATCGCTCGTGGACAATAATGGGCTTCTTCAACAAAATGGACTTTCTGGAGTAAATCATCATGACTTAATAAGTAATTGAGGATCCATACGCACTCTCGACGTTTCATTTGATATCTTTTCAAAAACCATCGGACAAATTCTTTCTTTTCCATCACAGAAACAGATGCGGTCATATAACTCCTCCTTTCACGAAAAAGATTCAATCAAGTCTTGCCATCTTTCCTCATTTGGCTGGAGCAGTAGTAATTGTTTACCTATTTCGAGGGCTTCATCTCTTTTTCCTTCTTCTAGAAGAAAATAAACGTACTTTTCCATAAAGTTGGGGTCTTCCTTATGGTCAGTATATGCCAAAGAATAAAATGCGTATGCACGTTTAAAATTTTCTTCTTTAGCATAAGCGTCTGCCACAATTGGATATAAAGCTGACCAATCATCTTGGTTAGTTGAAACCATTTCTACTAGTTCGATAACATCTTCATATCGTTCAACGCTATGTAAAAATGATACTAGTGTCAATGTAGCTTCCATGTATTCTGGGTCTAAAGCAATTGCTTTTCTCAGATGTTGTTCAGCTTCATTCGTTCTGCCTATTTTTAAAGCCATTTTTCCTGCGAATAAAAATAACTCTTTGTCATACTCATCACGACTTAAACCTTCTAAAATCGCTGCGTATGCTTGATCATGTTCATCCAACATGCTATATGCCTGTGACAGTAATAAGTGAGCAGAAAAATAATCAGGATCTAGTGTTTTGACTTCAATCAACTTGCGTACGGACAGGTCATACTGGCCAGCTTGAAAAGCAGAATAAGCGAGTCCGAAAAGTAAATTAGGTGTTACATGGTGTAATAATGATTCGTCATAAAATGGAATCGCTTCTTCATAAGCAGCACCCGTACTATATACTTCAGCTAAGCGTTCTGATAAGCGGATTCCACCAATTTCTTCTGATTGTTCTTTTAAATTTTCATACAATCGAACAGCTTCTAAATATTTTCCTGTTTCGAACAGCAACTCAGCTTTTGCAAATACTAATAACGGTTCGTCAGGCATTAATGCTAGAGCTTGATTAATTTTTTGTTCTGCAGTTTCATAAAATCCTTGCATTTGATAATAATCAGCTAAACTTAAAAGTGCTTGAGGATATTCCTCTTCATGTTCTTCAATACTTGTAAGTAACAAAAGTGCTTCATCCTCTTGGTCGATTTCCATCAGAACTTGTGCTCGATCTATTTTCAACTGCGCCTCTTCTGGAAACAAAAATTGAAGATGTTCTAGAATTTGCTCACCTTCTTTTAAATATCCCGCACGGAGAAGCATGTTTGCAATTTCATATTGAGCATCAGGTTCACTTGATAGTTGCATTGGTTCAATTAAGGATTGGATTTTTTGTATATCCCCAGCTTCTATTGCATCGATAAATTGTTGACTACTTTCCATCTTCATCACCTATTCTCTTTCTATTCTTACCATATGCTACAACACGGTTATCCCATTCACAAGAAAAAACTCCCCGCTAGCGGAGAGTTTCAAAAGATGACACAGTTTTTAGATGTTCGAAAAAGTTTGGGTAAGATACGGAAATACACGAGGCTTGTTCGATTTCAATTGGTTGTGTAGATACGACAGAAGCAATTGCAGCCATCATACCTATTCGATGATCTCCATATGATTGTAATTTCCCTCCAGATAAAGTTACTGGACCTTTTATAATCATCCCATCATCAGTAGCCTCTATATTAGCACCTAACTTCCTCAATTCATCGACTACCGCTGCGATACGGTCTGTTTCTTTTACTTTTAATTCCTCTGCATTTTTAATAATGGTAGTACCATGCGCTTGTGTAGCTAGCAAGGCAATGATTGGGATTTCATCAATTAATCGAGGAATTAAGTCCCCCCCAATTTCAATTCCCTTCAATTCTGAAGATCTAATAGTCACACTTCCTGTTGGTTCTTCACTCTCAGAGTCGTTTGGTTCTATTTCGAGCTGAGCCCCCATTTGCTTTAGAACGTCTAATATCCCTGTCCGTGTTGGATTTAACCCTACATGAATCAAACGAATAAGACTTCCTTTGGCAATAACTCCCGCAACTAAGAAGAACGCTGCTGAAGAAATGTCTCCAGGAACATCTACATGAGTTCCAGTAAGCATCTGTCCACCCGGAAATTGAATTACACCATTTGCGGAAGTGAGTTGTGCACCAAACTGACGTAACATACGCTCTGTATGGTCGCGTGATACTTCGGATTCACGAACGATAGTTATACCTTTTGCTCGCAAACCCGCAAGCAATATAGCAGACTTTACTTGTGCACTAGCGACAGGCATCTTGTAGTCGATTGCTGTTAATTTTGTTCCTTGCACAGCAAGAGGGGTAAACTGGCCACCACTTCTCCCTGTAATTTGAGCACCCATTTGTCTTAAAGGATCGATGACCCGTTTCATCGGTCTTTTAGCGATTGATTCATCACCAACAAGTACACTATGTAAATGAGATCCCGCTAGAATTCCAAGCATTAATCTTGTTGTCGTTCCAGAGTTTCCTGTGTCTAGAATTTCTATTGGTTCATTCCAATTTTCCATCCCATCGCTATTGATCGTGACATTGGTGCCGGTCACTTGAATATCGACACCTAGTTTTCGGAAACATGAGATTGTACTTAAACAATCGTCCCCTAGTAAAAAACCGGAAACCGTTGTTTTACCTTTTGCCATCGCACCAAACATAACTGCGCGATGTGAAATTGACTTATCCCCAGGTACTCGTAGGGAACCCTGTAGAGGATTTTGATTTGCTTGCAATATGATGGAATCAATCATAAACTCACGCCTTTTTTATAATATTCACCTGACTATGTGCTTTCTGCTTCGCCTAGGAGATATATGTTTCGTAGTTTGTATCCTGGTGGATGCTTTTCTCTGCACGCTTCCGGTCTTCAGCAGTTTGGAAACTAATCACCAAAATTCCGAATACATCTTCACGCGATTCGACAATTCTCAAATTTGTAATACTAATCAAATGTTTTGCTAGTAGTCCAGTCACTTCGGAAATGACACCAGGATAGTCTGGAACATCAACATATAAATCATAAACAGAGTACATTGCACCTTGAGACGTTATTGGTAATTCATCTCTTACATATTTGGCTCTAGAAAAATAATGTTCAATATTTGCTGGTTCAGCTTGCATGAGTAGCGTTTTAACCGTATCCATTTCATTTTGCCATTTATCTAGTTGTTTAACTAGTTCAAGACGATTTTGAACCGTAATATCCCTCCACATAATTGGGTTTGAAGATGCAATTCTAGTGATATCTCGAAACCCCCCTGCTGCAAGTTGCCTTGTGAAAGGGTATTCTTCATTTTCACCTGCAAGTTGATGAACTAGAGATGCCGCTACGATGTGTGGGAAGTGGCTAACAACGGCTGTCATGTGATCATGGTCTTCCGCAGAAACTCGAAGTATCTTCCCTTTTGTTGGGTGCAATATAGTTTCAAGTTTTTGAATTTGTTGTTCATTTTCATTCTCTAATGCAGTGATCATATAATATGCATTTTCAAATAAATGTGCTTTCGCAGCTTCAATACCGCTTTTATGAGACCCCGCCATAGGATGCCCTCCAATAAAAGTAAGTCCGAGTTGTTTAAGCACACTTGCTTTTTCCATTATGATTTTTTTCGTGCTCCCTGTATCTGATAGAATTACACCTTTTTTAAGCTGCCAATTTTGTGCTTCATTCATTAACTGTAACGTGGCATTAACAGGTGTAGCAAAAATAATGAAGTCAGCTTTTTTTGCTGATTCTTCCAGATTGAAAGCCATATCGTGAATGACACCTAATTTTTTAGCTTTTCTAACCGTGTGTGAATCCAAGTCAAAACCAATCACTTGAACCTTAGGATTTTTTTGAATAGCTAAAGCAAGTGAACCACCAATTAATCCTAATCCAACAATTAGTACTTGTTGCGTAGTCATGCAAGGACCTCAGCATCTCTTAATACCTCTGTTAGCCTTTGTAAGAACTCTTTATTTTGCTGAGCAGTACCAATGGTGACCCGAATATACCCGGGCGTCCCTAGAGCATTCCCACTACGAATTATAAACCCTTTCTTCACCAGGTTTTCGAATGCTAAATCCGAATCAACTTTCACTTCTATGAGCACAAAATTCCCTTGTGTGGGGTACATATGAAGTCGGTTTTGAGTTGCAAAATCTGCAAATTGCTTCTTGCCAGCTTCATTTTGAATGCGACATGTTTCAATGAATGAAGGATCTTGGAGGGCAATGAAGGCAACAGCTTGGCTATTAGACGTGTTGTTAAATGGTTCTCGAACTGGATCTAACCGATTAATCAGTTCCTCTTGTGCTACTGCATATCCGATACGAAAACCAGCTAGTCCATATGCTTTTGAGAATGTACGTAATACAATGACATTTTCATGCTTTTCTATCAACTCAATGGAGCTCCTATAAGAGGGGGCAGTTATGTATTCAAAGTAAGCTTCATCCAAAACAACTAGTACATCTTTAGGCATTTTTTCAATGAATTCATCTAACTTATCTTGTTCAATTAATGTTCCTGTTGGATTATTTGGTGAACACAACCAAACAACTGCTGTATTGATGTCGATTTGATCAAGCATTCCTTGCAAATCATGATTGCCATTTACAAGTTGAACTTCACGAACTTCTGCACCATCAATAACTGCGTTATGACGATATTGCGGGAAAGTAGGGGTAGCCATAACTGTATTCACTCCAGGTTGAAGCAATGCTCGAGAAATCATCATAATAATTTCATCAGAACCATTTCCAAATAACAGTTGGGTTTCTTCAACTCCTACTACTTTTGCCAATGCCTGACGAAGATTACCTGCATAACCATCCGGATATAGAGCATAATTAATTGTTTGATTATCCAAAAATTCTTGGACTTTAGGTGAACAACCAAAAGGATTTTCATTGGAAGCAAGCTTATCGATTTTTTCAAGATTGTACATCTTTTTCACTTCATCAATGGAACGTCCAGGTTGGTAAGGCTTCATTCCTGTTAATTGATTTTTCCATTTCATCGTCTTTCGCCTCTACTTTCTCAACTATATATTTAACAAATCAGGTCGTAATTTTATCGCTTCATTTAAATATACATGATGAATATCTCGTTGTGTTTTTTCCGTATTGACTTGCATTAGTACACGTATACACAAGTTGATTGCGCCTGGCACATCCATTTCATGTGTGCACATAACTGGTACATATGTCCAATCAGGAATACTTCGTACCGCTTTTGCTGGAAATGCAGCTCCAATATCCGTTGTCGTAGAAACGATTACAGATGCTACATCTTCAGGTCTAATATTATTTTCCTTCGCCATTGTTAATACAAGTTTTTCAGTTTCTATTAATATATGTGATGATAAATCTTCTGGAATTGTTGTAGCCCCTCGAACCCCTCTAATCATTTGTACACCTCCCTAATCCATATATTTAATTGCTTGTGTGCTAATTTGACATCATCTACTGTTACAATTTGCACACACGGTTGTCCAATTTGTTCAAGTAATACAAAATGAAGATCTCCGAAAGAAGCTTTTTTATCTCTTTTCATGTAGGAAATAAGTGTATCCACTTCATGTTTTAACACAGGAGCAAAAGAATACCCTAATGAACAAAGACCGTCAAATAGTTTTCTCGCGTTCCCTTTTTCAAGTGATTGTACTTTCTCACTTAGTAAGAGAGCAATGACCAGTCCGATTGCCACAGATTCCCCGTGTGTTATTCTTCCATATCCAGTAGATGCTTCTATTGCATGCCCATACGTATGACCTAAATTTAAATATTTCCTAACAGAAAGTTCAAACTCATCAGCTTCTACTATCGCCGCTTTCACTTCAATACCTTTTACTAGATAAGATAAGTACTGCGCAGCTGAAATCTCATCAAATGATTGAAACGACACTAATTCTTCTACCCAATGTTCATCAGAAATTAGTGCATGTTTAATTACTTCTGCCATACCTGACAAAATTTCTTGCTTAGGCAGTGTGCTCAACGTCAAGATATCATAGATTACAGCTTCGGGTTGATAAAAAGAACCAATCATATTTTTCCCTTGTGGATGGTTAATTGCTGTTTTTCCACCAACTGCACTATCATGTGCTAATATGGTCGTTGGACATTGAAAAAAAGGAATTCCTCTCATAAATGTAGAGGCAACAAAACCAACTACATCTCCACATGCACCACCACCAAGGGCGAAAGCAATTGATTTTCTTGTACAACCTACTTCGAGTAAAAATGAATGACAAGCCATGAATGTTTCTATGGATTTACTAGTCTCTCCTGCAGGTAATTCAAATACATGCACTGATTTATTAATAATGGCTTGAAGAGGCATCAATAATTTTTCTAAATGAAGTTTTGCAACCACTTCGTCTACAAATATAACCACATGGTCTGCTCGTTGTAATTGCTTTTCGAAGATAGGCAATGCAGTTTCGTATATGCCAGAACCTACATAAACGTTATAGTGCTTATTCTTCGTATCGATAGAAATGGTTTGCATTCTTTAAAACTCCTTCGTATAAGAACGATGTTGATTAATTGAATCCAAAAGTTGTGGCATTTGATCACTATGGAATTTTTCTAAGATGGCATTTGCAATCTCCCATGCAACTACATGCTCAGCTACAACAGACGCAGCCGGTACTGCACAACTGTCCGAACGCTCAATGCTTGCTTTAAATGGTTCCTTAGTGGATATATCTACACTTTGTAAAGGTTTATATAGAGTTGGAATAGGTTTCATCACACCGCGTATCACAATCGGCATTCCTGTAGACATACCTCCTTCTAATCCACCTAATCTATTCGTTGTTCTTGTATAGCCGTTTTCTTGATCCCACACTATTTCATCATGAACTTGACTACCAGGCTTGCGTGCCATTTCAAATCCCATTCCTACCTCAACACCTTTAAAGGCATTAATACTCATCACGGCCATGGCCAATTTCGCATCAAGTTTGCGATCATAATGGACATAACTTCCTATACCCGCAGGCATACCTTCAACAATGACTTCTACAACTCCGCCAATAGAATCGCCATTTTCTTTTGCCGTATCAATTGCTTGAACCATTAACTTCGAAGCTTCTGGGTCAATACAATATACTGGATCGGATTCGATAATTTCACGAATTTGTGAAACTGATAAGTCATTACTTTTAGTAACATCAGCTTTAACGCCACCAATTTCAGTAACGTGAGAAACGATACTAATGCCTAGTTCAGCTAATAGTTGCTTCGCAACTGCTCCTACAGCAACTCGAACTGTTGTCTCACGGGCAGAAGAACGTTCTAAGACGTTGCGTAAGTCCTTATGACCATATTTCATACCACCGACCAAATCAGCATGACCAGGACGTGGACGCGTGATCTGACGTTTTACATCTTCCGGGTTTAATCCTTCTTCTAATGGTGCAATGCCCATTACATGTGTCCAATGTTTCCAATCATCATTTGTCACTACTAATGCAACGGGTGAGCCCAATGTTTTACCGTGCCGCACGCCTGAAGTAATATCAATTGTATCGGTTTCGATTTGCATTCGTCTCCCTCGACCGTGCCCCCCTTGTCTTCTTTTTAAATCTTTATTTATCATCTCGGCAGTAATGTTTAATTGAGCAGGTAATCCTTCAATAATGGCGGTCAATTGTGGACCGTGTGATTCACCAGCTGTTAAATAACGCATAACACTTTCCCCCTTCAACTCGCTAAAGTATTTTAATTAACACTATAACACAAAATATTTTCATTATCATCGTTCATTTTCGAATAAATTATGTCAAATTGACATTTTCTTTTTGGCTCGTCACATATAAAGTTTATACTAAATCAACTCATAAGAAAAACCGGGCAAATAGTACGCCCGGACCTTAATAGACAACTTTCTATTTAAATCTAGGATTTCCGTTTCAGGCGGACGCTTTCCGTGGGCACGCCTTCAATCTCCTCGTCACTGCGTTCCTGCGGGGCTTTCAGTTCGTGCTAGTCCCACAGGAGTCGCCGCCTTCCACTGCAATCATTCTCCTGTTTAAAATAACCATGATCAAATATAGTTTAAAAATTAAATTTGAAAAATCGTCCTATCACTTAAATTGAAAGTACCCACA
>NZ_ALJG01000324.1 GCF_000286315.1 Paenisporosarcina sp. TG20
GTTGGAATAGTATGTTTTAAGGACGTATCACCAACAGAAAAGGTTTTGGTGCTAGCCAAAACAGCTAATATGATGAGTCTTTTAAAGGATATTATGGGTGAGCGTTGGCTCAGTTGGAAAAAATGCAGTTCAAGTTGGAAAAAACGGACTCCAAGCTGGAATTTTTGCAGTTCAAGTTGGAAAAATCACGTTCCAAGTTGGAATAGTAAAATGTTGTAAAAATATATGAATGAAAAATCCAACTGAAATTGTCCCTAAAAAACTAACTGAAGACTAGTTAATACTATAAGACAGGTGTGTCATGAAGACTAACAAACTAGTAAAAAAAACTCCCCACAAGTAGAGAGGGGAGTAGGAAACGTTTAGATTATTTCCAAGCGTCTTTGTAGTTAAGTAGTTCTTCAAGTGAAACGAATGTTGGAATTGAACTACCTTTATATGTTTCGATGATAAAATCTTCAACTTCTTTTGTATGGTAAATTTCTACTAGTTTTTGTAGTTCTGGTCGATCAGCATCACCAGATTTTACTGCGATAATGTTGATGTATGGTTTAGCTGTTGCACTTTCGTGAAATAATGCGTCTTCTAATGCTAAATCTGCTTCGATTGCATAATTATTGTTGATGATTGATGCATCAACGTCGTCAAGAAAACGTGGAGTATTTCCAGCTGCTACGGCTTCAAATTCTAAGTTTTTCGGGTTGTCTTTTATTTTGTTGATTGCGCCAATTCCTTCAAAGTCATCAGTTAATGTGATTAAACCAGCTTCTTGAAGAACTAGTAATGCACGACCAAAGTTTGTACCTTCGTTCGGTAATGCTATTGTTGCGCCATCTGGAAGATCTTCAAGTGCTGTATGTTTTTTAGAGTAAATCCCCATTGGTGCGATAACTGTAGAGCCAATAGCTTCGATATCTAAATTCTGAGCTGTTTTGAATTCGTCAAAGTAAGAGATTGTTTGAAATGCGTTTGCATCGATTTCGCCTTCAGCTAAAGCAATATTTGGTTGAACATAGTCATTAAATTTAACGAGCTCGATGTCTATGTTTTGCTCTTTTGCGATATCTACGATGTAATCCCAGGTGCGGGTGTCTCCACTACTGATACCTACTTTTACTTTAGTTGTATCTCCAGCAGTATCTCCAGTAGTTTCTTCTTCTGCATTGCCACAAGCTGCAAGTAATCCTAGTGTTAAACTGATTAGTACGATTAGTAATTTTTTCATTTTTCCTACCTCCAATGGTTATCTTCTTCTTATTTTTTTTGAAACAATATTTCCGAGTGATTGTAATAATTGCACAATGATGACAAGTGCTGCAACGGTAACAACCATGGTCATGGTGTCGAATCGTTGGTATCCATATGTCAGTGCTAAGTCTCCAACACCACCAGCTCCAACGGCACCAGCCATTGCGGATGCCCCGACTAAACCAATGGTTGCAGTGGTGAAGGTAAGGATAAGAGAACTTAATCCTTCAGGAATCAAAAATCTAAAAATAATTTGTGGAACCGTTGCACCCATAGATTGGGCAGCTTCAATAATTCCTTTGTCTACTTCGAGCAACGAGTTTTCGACAAGTCGTGCAATATAAGGTGCTGCATAAAACACGAGTGGCACTATGGCAGCGGTAGTTCCAATAGCTGAGCCAACAATTAATCTGGTTAGAGGAATAATTGCGACAAGTAGAATAATAAAAGGGACGGAACGCAAGATGTTGATGATTGGATTTAAAATGTTAAAAATCCATTTATTTTCTAAGATATGGCCTCTACGTGTAATGACGAGCAAAATTCCTAGAGGTAAACCGATTAGCGCAGAGAATACTAATGAAATTGCCACCATGTAAAGTGTATCGCCAAAGGCTACTAATAGTTGTTCAGCTGTAATTTCCATGCCCCATAAGGTGTTATTCATTAACATTCACCTCCAAAACAGCAAAACCTTCGTCTCTAATGTGTGTTAATGCTTTCTTAATCTCATTTGAGTCACCTGTTACTTCGATAATTAAGTTCCCAAATGGTGTTTCTTGAATCTCCGATATATTAGCTGAGAGAACGCTTAAGTGTATATCAAATTTCTTAGAGATTGTAGAAAGCAGTGGTTGACTTGATGTGTTTCCAACAAAGTTTATTTTCCAAATGATTGGATGTGTGTTGTTTTTAATGGCGTTGCTTACAACACTCTGCGGAATTTCGTCGTGAATTACTGTCCGAACGAAGTTCTGAGCAGGTTCTGTCTGAGGGGAAGCAAAGACATTCAATACTGACCCTTGTTCAACTACTAGTCCACCTTCCATCACGGCTACTTTGTTACAAATCTCACGAATTACTGACATTTCGTGCGTTATAAGTAGGATAGTAATGTTGTATTGTCGATTAATCTTTTTGAGCAATTGCAAAACTGCGCTAGTTGTTTGTGGATCAAGTGCAGATGTTGCTTCATCACAAAGTAAGATGGATGGATTAGTTGCAAGCGCACGGGCAATACCAATTCGCTGTTTTTGACCTCCTGATAATTGTTCAGGATAGTTGGTTGCCTTGTCTGCTAAACCAACAAATTCTAGTAATTCTTCGACACGTGCCTTAATTTCAACTTTTGAAGTTCTTGATAAGACAAGCGGAATAGCTACATTCTCGAAAACGGTTTTGGAATTTAATAAATTGAAATGCTGAAATATCATGCCAATTTTTTTCTGTTCTGCTCTCAGTTGTTTTGGTTTAAGTAAGGTTAGTGACTGTCCGTCCACCAACACTTGACCAGTTGTAGGTCGCTCGAGTAAATTAACGAGTCGTATAAGAGTACTTTTCCCGGCACCACTGTAACCAACTACTCCGAAAATGTCTCCCTTATCAACAGTAAGGTCAATCCCTTTTAATGCGTCAACCGTTTGATCTTTGGTTTGAAATGATTTTGTTACTTGTTGAAATTTAATCAATTTTTTGTTTCTCCTTTCTACGTATATCAATATCTTTGAGTGGGGGTATGACCAACAAAAAATGCCTCTCCTGTCATTAGACAGAAGAGGCATACGAAGGCAAATAAATATGTGTTATTGCACATAAAATCATTTCGAATACTCCTTCTTATCTATCGAACAAGTAATTGTTCGCTGGAATTAGCACAGTATTTTTACATAACGTAAAAACCCGCTGCCGAGGTTTCATAGGGCCAGGCCCTCCACTTCTCTTGATAAGAAATTTCGCATATTTAATTATGTTGTTTACTATATCCGTATTATATTAGCTTGTCAACATGTTATTTAATAGTCGAAATAAACAGATTCAAATGATATTTATGTTATTTTACAATAATCGGCAGTTTACTTCAGGGGAAAATATGTAGTTTTTAGAAATAGACTTGATGTTAACGTTAACGTTAATGTTAAAATATATAAACAGAGAGAGAGGGTTATACATGAAAAGTATTGCTGAAGTGGCGGATGAGTTTGGTGTAACAAAGCGAACAATTCGTTACTATGAGGAGCTAGGTTTGTTGAACCCAAGTAGAACTGCGAGTAATACTCGAATGTTTGGATCTTCTGATTGTGCAAAATTGAAGTTGATTGTTCGAGGCAAACAGTTTGGATTTAATTTGGAAGAAATAAAAGAGATGGTATTGTTGTTTGATTTGGATCGAACGGGTTTAAGGCAGTTGAAACGAACTATTGAGTATGGCAATGAACGGGTAGCTGAAATCGGTGAGAAGATTCGAGAATTGCAAGAGATGAAGTCGGAAATGGAATTGTTGCTACTTGAGTTTTCGGAAAAGTTGATTAATTTAAAAGGCAATGAGCATTGAATTTATTACGTGTTTTGTATCAAGGGATGCCAGGTATTTTTTAATTGAGAGGGCGAGGAGAGTACATGAGTAGACGTAATTTTTATACTGAAGATGAAACATTACAGGAGATTTTGAGAAATGGAATGCAGCCCGATTTGTTTTCTTATGCACATAAGGCTTTAAGTCAGTTTGGTGATCGAGTAGCAAATGAGATTGATGAGCGTGCTCGTCATACGGATCGAGAAGGGGAGCCGCGCTTGGTGAAATTTGATCGGTTCGGTGAAGACGTTTCGGAAGTGTGGGTGAATGAAGGCTATAAAGAGACCGTGAAGGAAACGTATCAAACCGGAATTGTAGGTTATTTGCATAAAGAGATTCCTGAAGTCGGAAGCCCTGGGAACTACTTGTATAGTTTTGCTCAAGGCTATATTTTATCCCAGGCAGAACCTGGTTTTTACTGTCCTGTAACTCTTACGATGGCGACAGCATTCTTACTTGAACACTATGCAGATGATGAGTTAAAAGATAAATTTTTGCCACATGTGTGTTCAACAGGAGATGAAGAGTTATTTGAAGGTGCAACATTTTTGACGGAGCGTCAAGGAGGTTCGGATGTTGGAGCGAATGTAGTAAAAGCAATCCCATATGGCGATCATTTAAAATTATATGGTGAAAAGTATTTTGCTTCGAATGCTGGAATGGCAGGTGTGGCGATGGTTCTGGCACGTATAGAGGGTGCCCGAGAAGGTTCACGAGGACTGACACTTTTTGCTGTTCCTTGGCGACATGAAGATGGTTCATTAAACGGAATTGCAATTCGGAGATTAAAAGATAAGTTAGGTGTAAGAGCGGTACCAAGCGGGGAAGTAGAGTTCGAAGGAGCAATTGCGTACGTTGTAGGTGATAAAGCACATGGCTTAAAATATATGATGGAAGCGTTAAATTTATCAAGAATCTGTAACGCTGTCGCATCTCTTGGAATAATGAGACGTGCTTTAAATGAGGCTTCCGATTATGCTCATCAACGAGATGCGTTTGGAAAAAAACTAGTTGAGTTTCCAATGGTACAGGACACGTTAGGAAAACTAACTGCAAAAATGGAAGTTGAACTTACAACTGTTTTTGATTTAATTACGTTATATGACCGTGTGGTAGCTAAAGAAGCAAGTGAAGAAGAAATCGTGTTAACTCGATTATATATTGCGATTTTGAAAAAAGAATCAGCCGAACAAGCGATTCATTTTGCACATGAAGCGATTGAAATGCATGGCGGTAACGGCTATATAGAAGATTTTGTGACTCCACGATTACTGCGAGATGCGCAAGTTCTAACCGTTTGGGAAGGTACCGCAAACATTTTAGGCTTAGAATTCGTAAGATTAGTAAGGAAATTTAACGCACATATATTATTTGTGGATACAATGAAACTGAGACTGGAAAAAATTCAAATGAGTTCGTTAAAACCGAAAGTTATTCGGATACTGGATGATTTAGATATTGACTTAGCTATGTTCTCACGATTAGATGAAGACTTGCAAACGTTTGAAGCAAAAGCTTTGGCCGAGCGAATGGCACTAGTATATGAAAGTGTTGTGTCTCTAGAAATGTCCGAGTCAAAGGGAGAGCGCATGGTCCTTTTAGCTGAAATTTATTTGGAGACAACCTGGAATATGCGAAAAATTGGTGATCCCATGAAAACCTGTCAACTATTTAAGTAAACATGTTGATTCGGGAGTTTATTTATATAAAATATTTTAGATTTTTATTGTCTCTTTTTGTATGAAGGTATTCAAATTATGGTGTTAAAAAAAGTTAATTGCCTAAAAGGCGATTAACTTTTTTGCAATATAATGAAAAGCAGACTAGATGCCATATAAAATCTATTCTTGAAGTAAGGAAATAATAGAGAAAATTTTAACATTTTTTCTATTTAAATTGGAACATTTGTTCTGTATATAGTATTATAGATTTAATATTATAAATATTGGAGGTGTGTTCAAAAAATGTTTCTATTGATTTTTTTATTAATTAGCTGAACATAAAGACAGAAAATTGTAAATCGTACTTTTTACTCTAAAGTCTTAAGCTTATTTAAGTCAATTAACAGGGGGTTCTAAATAATGTCGAATTTTAAAATAAATAGTGATGAATTTGCATGGAGTAATGAAAAAGGATTATTTACACATAATGATGATCCTGCCATAATTATTTGGGATAAAACACTAGAAGTATTTATGATGACTTTAAATGAATTCGTTGATGAAGAGAAAAAGAAGATGCTTCTTAGTACTTTTGGATTCCGTTTGGGGGCTCTTGTAAGTCAGTCTTATTCCGATCGCACCGATTTAGAGAACATTTTAATTGAATTCAGCGATCTTTACCGAAATGCAGGGTGGGGGAATGTGCGAATATCGATGTTTTCTCAAGTAAAAGTTGTGATTGAATTACATAATAGCTGGGAGCAGCGTGTAAATAAATTGATGAATAAAGAACGAGCGTGTATCTTTCTTCCCAGCCTTTGGATAGGTTTAATTAGAGAATTATTAAGAGAAGAATTGAACTATACCATTATAGAGAAATATGTAAATGAAGTTAAAATTGCTGAGATAGAGCTGTTTATGAATAACTAGAACTTGAAGTTATCCCATAGAATGAAAAGTAGCTTAGTGTAAAACCAAACTAAACCTTAGCTAAGTTTAACCTTCCGTCTAAAATCGCACAAAATGAGATTTGTGCGATTTTTATTGTCCTATTTAACTAAGTTTAAAAAGCATGAAATCAATGCTAATCTAAGTTTGTTTTCAGATAGTATCTTCTATGGTAAGCCTTATTAATTTACATAAATTCACATATCCGTATTTCATTGCATGTAAAATAATCCACCATTAATAATTTCAATTTTAATTCTTGCTTCGTAGTGTTCTTCCAATGCTTTAACTTCCATTTCATAACATTCGGGTTTGTTTTCTACTCCTTCATAAAAGTGTTCTAATACTTCTCGGTCCTTTTTCCATCTGCTCTTTGCTTCTTCTGCCCATGTGTCATCATCTTGATGTATAAATTGTTCAACTACCAAATCTAATCGTTCTAGTGCTCGAAGTGGTTTTATAATATATGTCAAATTAATCGTATCTTCTGGTATCTTTGAATCCAAATCCACTTCACTTAACCATTCGTGAAAATCATTCATAAGATTACCTGTGATTAAGTTAATGCCTAAAGAGTGAAGCATTTCTTTCGTTTGATCACTGTAATATGACACTTTATAATTAACGCCTAACCAAGGGGTTAAAATGGTTTTTGTATTCCGTATATCTAATACACTCTCATACATTTGGACAAATGTACCCAAATCTTTTGTTGCTTGAAATATTTGATTGAGCCGAGGTGAACCAAAGTGGACCACCTCACCCCTAATATCTTCATTTAAGTTATTTTGGTCTGTTATAAACGTTAATTGAGCGGGATTAGGAACACCATTTGTATTTTCTAAGTATCTCCAATAAAATGGCCGATTCATTATTTTTTTATCCATATCAATTGTTAATTGAACCGAGAAGTAGTGGTCATTTCCGTTGATAATATGGCAATCATTTTCTTGGAAAAACTTAAGTAAATAACTATGAATTTGTTGTGGGTACATGTACAATCCTCCTCTAAATGCCCCTATAATTTTTATCTACATTGATTTTTTATAAGCCGATAAAATATCATCTAACTCACCCACTACTTTTTCAAAGACACCAATTTTAACATAAAGCATGTCTAATATAGATTTTTCGATGGTATTGTCGATAGCGAGATTATATATATGAACATCATGTTCTTGTCCTAACCGATGAACACGTCCAATTCGCTGCTCTAACTTCATGGGATTCCACGGTAAATCATAGTTGATGACATGGTGACAAAATTGCAGATTAATTCCTTCACCTCCAGATTCTGTTGCGATTAGTACTTGTGCCTGATCTTTAAATAATTGCTTCATCCAATCGCGTTTATTTTTCTTGAATTTACCGTTAAATAGAACACTGCTAATTCCTTTTGAATATAAATACCATTGTAAATATGCTTGACTAGCGCGATATTCGGTGAAAATAATGACTTTATCATTTGCATTTGAAATAATGTCAAAAACTTTTTCAGCTTTCGAATTTATTTCTAATGTCATCAATTTTTGAATGATTCCTTCTACATAGGCTATTTCATCTGGATCAACGCATTTTTGTCGCATTTTATTTAAGGTCAAGTAGGTAGCTTCTTTGCTACTGCACATTTCCTTTTGTAGAGTAATCATAGAGAAGGAACCCGAAAAAACAGTTGAATAATTCTTAAGGTCTAAAATCAATTCGTAGACTTCTTTTTCCTCTTTGGTAAATTGGATTGGAATTGTTAGTACACGTCGATTTGTCCATTCAATACCAGTGTCCTGTCTTCTATTTCGGACCATCACCTGATTTACCAATTCTTTTAAATACTCATCTTGATCCAAACTGTGGTTATTGGTGGAAAACGATGATTGAAAGGACTCAATATTACCTAGGTGTCCAGGTTTTAGTAGTGAAATTAGATGAAATAATTCCAATACATTGTTTTGAATTGGAGTGGCAGTTAACAACAAACAAAACTTTTTCTTTAAATTTTGAACAAACTCATAGTTTTTGGTTTTATGATTTTTCAATTTATGAGCTTCATCAATGATAATCATGTCGTAATTCTGATCGTATATGACTTCTTTGTGGGGGCTTTTTTTTGCCATATCCATACTCATTACTACTACAGTGTAATCATCTAAAACATAATTTTTTTTATAAGAAATAGCAGGAATATAAAATTTTTGATTTAATTCATCTATCCATTGATTCGTAAGAGAAGCTGGAGCTAGAATTAACGCCTTTTTTACAAGCCCTCTAATTAGATATTCTTTCAATATTAAACCTGCTTCAATGGTCTTACCAAGTCCCACTTCATCTGCAAGAATTGCTTTTCCGTTCATTCTTTCAATAACCGTTTCTGCTACTTCCAATTGATGTCGAAGTGGTGTTAGGTTAGGCAGGTATTTTGGAGATTGAAGACCAGTAAATTCGGTAATTAAGTTAGTTTTGACTACGTCATAACTCATATTATATAGTGACCAATTGTCCCATGTTTCAAGCTTGTCCAATCGTTCTATGAAGCCTTCTTTCCACTCAGACGACCTTTCAATTATCATGAACTTCACCTCATACAACTTATTCTATCTTATTAGGTTGTCCAAAAAAGAAGGTACTATGTTCATTTAATTGAACTTTTTATCTGAGTCCTAAATTCTCCTTTGAACTGCTCAAAAATAAGCGCAGTAAAAAGAGTTCTTATGGTAAAAGCTTAGAGATGTAATCCTTAAATAAAAATAATAATGTGTATTCTATGTTATAAATTTGCTCATTAAGGATAAAACAACTAGAACATGAATTTAAATGGAGGGATAGAGTAAATGAAAGATAAACATTATGAGCAGCAATCAAAGGATGAAAAAGTCTACGAACAAATTAAACAAGATAAGTTAAGTGAGGAAGAAAAAAAATCACTTCAAGTAAAAGATGGTCAAAACAATCACGATGTCGATGAGGTAGGTGGATTTTAGGAATGTATAAAAAACCGTGATCCCCATTGGATTCACGGTTTTTTTGCGGCTAGGAAGGAATTAGATTTCCTTAATCTCTCTTCGAATCAATTAGGAATCACTTTTGGAGCATTTTCTTGTTTTGCGGGAGATTGGTTATTATCATCTTGTAAGGATTCTTTCCGTTCAGGTTGTGGCTTTTGTTGAGATTTAGGGAAAGCCTTTCTGGCGTTTCCTCTTGAATCGGCTCCCTGCACTTTCTCGTTATAATATTGAACACTTGTCATTGATCCTTCCTCTACCATACGATTATCATCTGGATCATTTGGATTTGAGAAACCTGCTTTGGTCATATGGGATTGCTTTCCGCTCTTAGAGTTTAAAATTGTGGATACTCTAGTTATGGTATTTTGAATAGTGATTTTTGCTTTATCTCGATTCTGCTTCTTTTTGAAATAAGCATAAGACATTGAGACTAGTCCTCCAAGTAATAATGAACGTTTACTTCCTTTTAACATCGCTATCCCTCCACTGAATTATCGTATTTATAAAACAGTGATACCCATTTACATATTAAATCAGTCATTATAATGGCTGTGCCAAGTTTTTAAAATCAACAGGTAACAAATCTAATGTGAGTTATCGACTATGATAACTCAACGAGAGAAATCCTTCTTTTAGGTAATTCAATTTCTTCCTTCTCCGATTTAAACTCTAAATATCTGATTTTGTGAAGTAATTCCACCGTATCTAAATAGACAGAAAAAAAAAAAATATTCAAAAGTGATTGACTATTTATATTTTTTTGAGTATTCTTTCTCTAATAAGAGAAAATTGTATACAGTCGACGAGATGGAGGGAGTTTTTGTTATCGTTCAAATTGTGAAAAAGAGAGCTACTCTAAAAACACAAGTATATGACTATTTAAGGGAACACATTATCACTGGTGGCCTTAAGCCTGGTGAGAGATTAATAGAAGAAAAGATTTCAGACGAATTAGAAGTGAGCAGAAGCCCGATTCGTGAAGCTATTAGAATGTTGGAAAAGGATGGATTGTTGTTTGTCAATAAAACTGGTGGTGTAACAGTGGTTGATCCATCAATTCAAGATTTCCATCACTTGTATGAATGTCGGGTAGAGATGGAACCATTAGCCGCATTTTATGCTGCGCAACGTCGGACGGAAGAACTGCTAGAGTTGATTCACTCGTCTCTACCTCAAACTGGGAAAATCACTCAAACCAATAATTTAAAAAAGATTCATGATGTAAACTTGAATTTTCATGAAACAGTCATCTCAGCAAGTGCGAATCCGTTTCTCGTTTCGATGATTTCTCAACTACGAGGAGTCAATAGTTTTTATCGGAAATCCATTCTGGAAGAAAATCCTCTACATATTCAACATGCGATGCAAGATCATCAACAAATTTTCCAAGCAATTGTCGAACAGGATGCGGAAAAAGCGAAGCAATTTATGAAAGCCCATATTGAAAGCGATTACACACTGTTTATGAAACTGAGTACGTAGACAAAGGAGGCCTGACGATGTCTAAAAGAAAACCACTTGATGGTATAAAAATACTTGAATTAGGTAATTTAGTTGCTGCTCCATTTGCTGGGAAAATTCTTTCTGAATTTGGTGCAGAAGTGATTAAAGTCGAAGAACCAACCAAGGGTGATCCTCTTCGCAATTGGAGGGTAATGCACAATAACACATCAGTTTGGTGGCATGTTCAATCGAGAAATAAAAAATCGATCACCGTAAATATGAGAGAAGCAGAAGGTCAAAAGATAATAAAACAACTAGCTGAAAAAGTGGATGTGGTTCTCGAAAACTTTAAACCTGGTACTTTAGAAAAATGGGGATTAGGTTTAGAAGATTTACAGGAAGTGAATCCCTCCATCATCATGACACGAATTTCAGGATATGGACAAACTGGTCCTTACCGCGAGAAACCTGGATTTGGCAGTGTAGCAGAAGCAATTGGGGGAATTCGCTATTTGACTGGTTACCCTGATTTACCACCTGTGAGGGTCGGACTTGCACTTGGTGATTTAGTAGCAGGGTTATACGCTGTTATTGGAACGCTCATGGCACTTCGCGCGAGAGACGATGACGCCCAGAAAAAAGGGCAACTTGTTGATGTAGCACTCTATGAATCGGTCTTTAGTTTACTAGAGGGTATCCTTCCTGAGTACGATTTAACAGGTACGGTAAGAGAGCGAACTGGCAGTACATTACCCGGTATAGCTCCTTCAAATACTTACGAATGTGCAGATGGAAAGCACTTAGTCATTGGAGGGAATGGGGATAAGATTTTCCAACGCTTGATGACAGTCATGGGTCGAGAAGATTTAGCGAATGACCCAGTCTTTTCTAACAATCAAGGCAGAGCTGATCATGTAAAGTACATCGATGCAACAATTGAAGAATGGACAAAAAAGCATCCAATAAAAGAAGCGCAACGAATTTTGGATGAGGCATCAGTTCCAGTTGGACCTATATACAGCATTAAAGAAATTGTTGAAGATGAGCAATATAAAGCAAGAGAAATGCTTCAAGAAATTGAATTACCTGATGGGATAAAAGTTCTTGTACCAGGTATTGTACCAAAGCTGTCGGAAACACCGGGAGAGATTAAATGGAGTGGGCCACGTTTAGGAGAACACAACGAGGAAATTTATACAGAGTTTATGAATTTCTCCTTTGAAAAGTTTAAAAAACTAAAGGAACAAGGAGTCATATAAATGGCAGACGTGAAAATAATTGATGTGAGTCCTCGGGATGGCTTGCAAAATGAGCCGAACCTAGTTTCGACAAGCGATAAAGAAAGGTTAATTAAACTTTTACTTGATGCTGGGTTATCTTCGGTTGAAGTGACTTCCTTTGTTCATCCACTAAAAGTGCCACAAATGGCAGACGCATCAGAAGTATTAAAAGCGGTTGCGAATTTTGAGGATTTGAAAGCTATTGCACTCATACCAAATTTAAAAGGTTACGAACGAGCAAAAGAGCATCAACTTTCAGAAGTGAACTGGGTAAGTTCAGCGACGGAAACGTTCAACCAAAAAAATATTGGTTTAACAATTGATGAAAACTTTAATCAGTTCGAATTACTTGTGAAACATGCCAATAAAGATGGTATTAAAACATGCTTTTCAATTGCCGTTAGCTTCGGCTGTCCATATGAAGGGGAAGTGTCAGAAGAACATGTTTTACGTCTAGTGGAACGAGCGAGGAATGTGGGTGTCGATCGAATTGGAATTGCAGATACGATTGGTATCGCCACTCCGAATCAAGTAGAACGCTTAATGAAAAAGGTTTTAGAAATTGCAGGTGAAATTCCTGTAGGCATTCATTTGCATGATACAAGAGGACTTGGTTCTGCAAATGCGTATGCTGCTTATCAAGCAGGTGTTCGTATCTTTGAAACGGCTGTATCTGGTATAGGGGGGTGTCCATTTGCTCCAGGTGCAGCAGGGAACTTAGCAACTGAAGATTTAGTGTACTTATTTCATCGTATGAACATCGAAACAGGACTGAATTTTGATAAATTACTCGATGCAGCAGATTTCGCGGCGAGTCTTTCTTCAAAACAACCACTAGGTCGAATTAGACACATTGAAAGAGAACACACAAGGGGGAATTTATTATGAAAAAATGGATGAAAATAATTGCTTTTTTAATTGTATCAATGTTTATACTCGCAGCTTGTAATACACCTGAAGAAGCTGAAACAGAGCCGGAAAAAGAACCTGAAACAGAACCTGTTACTGCAACTGAAGAAGGTTATGAAGAGACAACAATACGTTTAGCATATAACTTACCTCAGGATCATCATATTTCAGTTGGGATTGAGCAGTTTGCAAAAGATGTTACGGAGAAATCAGATGGTGCTATAACAGTTCAAGTATATCCAGCAGGTCAATTATTAACAGATAAAGACATGAATCAATCGATACTTTCCGGTGGAGTTGAAATGGGCGTTAACTCGGCAACACTTTGGTCTAGTACGGTTCCAGCTATGGGGATTTTCGATGTTCCTTACCTTTTTCCTAACTACCAAAAAGCTGGAGAAATGTTAAATGGTGTATTAGGGGAAAAATTGAGTGCGGCTATGGAAGAAAAGGGTGCAAAAGTATTAATGTTTGCAGATTATGGATACGTACAATTTGTAAACAATAAAAGACCTTTGAAATCACCTTCAGACTTTGAAGGATTAAAAATTCGCAGTATCGGGGATATACCTTCTGAAGTAATTAAAGCGTATGGGGCTTCTCCAGTATTCATGGGCGGCGGGGAAGTATACATGGCCCTTCAACGTGATACAGTTGATGGTGCAACTTCAGGAACCACGGCGATGCTACAAAGAAAATATCACGAAGTTACAAAATATTTAACTATTAATAATTATGCATATCTAGAGTTCATTTTAGCAGTAAATCAAGACTTCTGGAATGGACTACCAGAGAAAACACAAACGTTATTAACTGAAACAGCTAAAGAATCGGAAGATTGGATTCGTTCACAAGCCGAATCTGAAGACCTAGAATCAGCTAAAGAATTAGAAGCAAATGGTATGGAAGTTTACGTAGTTCCTGAAGAAGATTTAGCAGAGTGGAAAGCAGCAGCAAAACCTGCACAAGATGCTTACGCTAAGATTGCTGGAGAATTAGGAAATGAACTACTTGAACTGGTGGAAGAGCAGTAAGGAGGAATCCAATATGAAAGTTCTTTACAACTTATCGGATGTATTGATTCGAATAGGGGCTTATATAGCAGGATTCTTAATTATTCTGACTACGATTATGGTCTTTTATGAAATCGTTTCTAGATCGTTTTTTAACAAACCTACTATTTGGGCTACTGAACTATCAACGTATGCCATTATTGGTAGTTGTTTTTTGGGAAGTGCTTTTGCAGTCCGAACATATTCGCACATAACCGTAGATTTATTAATTAATAATGTGAATGATCGTATAAAAACTTTACTTGCTTATTTATCAAATGCATTGGGTCTAGTATTTAGTATTATTTTTACTGTTTATGGTTTTCATCACGTGATGAAAACCATGGAGTTAGGTGTAACTTCATCCTCATTATTAAGAGTACCGATGTACCTACCGGAATTATTACTTCCGGTAGGAGGTATTCTATTATGTCTAGCCTTTGTTTTGCAAATCATTGATGGTGGCATTCATAAAGGAGGAGAGCATATATGAATATCTTCTTCGCGGGTGGAATGGGGGCCCTATTATTACTGGGTTTACCAGTAGCATTTTCTTTAGCATTACTAGCGGTGGCAGGCATGTATTTTTTTAATGGTGGTACGTTCGCATTTATGCAAATTCCCATTATATCTTACAAATCACTTGATGATTTCTCATTAACGGCACTTCCGATGTATATACTAATGAGCCAGATTTTGTTAGTCAGTGGGGTCGGGAGAGACTTGTATGAAATGGCGAGTCGTTGGTTTCGTCATTTACCAGGTGGACTGGCAATAGCAACGTTATTTTGTTGTACAATTTTCTCTGCTATTTCCGGATCAAGCGTAGCAACTGCTGTAACTGTAGGTTCTGTTGCTTTACCAGAAATGGTCCGTAGAGGATACAATAAAAAGCATGTACTAGGATTACTTGCTGCAGGAGGAACATTAGGAATTTTGATACCTCCAAGTGTACCGATGATTATTTATGGATCTGTAACGGGTGAATCTATTGGGAAACTATTCATTGCTGGAATTGTTCCAGGTATAATTTTAACGTTAGCTTTTATGATTTTTGCCTCATATCAAACTCGACACATAAAAGATGTACCAGCGACTTGGAAAGAAAGAATGGATTCTACTAAAACAGCTATTTGGGGCCTAATTTTACCAGTTATAGTTATTGGCGGAATTTATTCAGGTATATTTACTCCTACGGAAGCCGCTGCTGTTGGTGTTGTAGTGAGTTTTGCAATATCGGCATTAGTTTATCGGAATTTAAATTGGATGAATTTTAAAAAAATTATTATGTCTACTGTAAAAACGAATGCAATGATCTTATTTATTGTTGTGGGCGCAATGTTACTGGGATACATATTGACGATACTTCAAATTCCACAAACGATAACGAATTATGCAACTTCACAAGATATTTCACCATGGATCATATTTATTTTAATCAATCTTGCACTTTTGGTTTTAGGAATGTTCCTAGAAACAATTTCAATTTTAGTGATTACCTTACCAATTTTGTATCCAATTATCATTGCACTAGGATTTGATCCAATTTGGTTTGCGATTATCATGGTTATAAATATGGAACTTGCTCTCATTACTCCTCCAGTCGGATTAAATTTGTTTGTTTTGAAAGGTATTGATAGGTCAAATACCATTAATGAAATCGTCAGAGGTGTTATTCCATATGCACTTATTATGATGCTATTCATTGTTGTCTTGTCGTTTTTCCCGGAAATTGCAACGTTCTTAGTGGACAATGTGGATTGAAAAGTGTGTGAGGTTATGATGAGTAATTTAGTGTTATCTTGCTATTGAGGGGATATAGATTCATATACACAATTAAGTCCAAAACTTAAAAAAAGAAACAAGCGGCCGAAATTGCATCTTCGGCCGCTACTTTTTATGCAGACAGTGTCCATTCTTTCGTCAATCAAAATCAAAAACCTGTGCGTGAGAAGGTTGCTGGGGAGCGGCGGACGCACACACGCCGCAGGATTGCCTGCTGGAGGAGAGAGGTTATGGTGCTGGGGGTTTGCAGTCCAAAGCAACCTAGAAACCCAAGTCGATACAATGTGGAAAACTCCTGTTAGATAGGAGCTCTGCTAGCACATATCTAAAATTCTCATTTCCCACACAATTTAACGTATCGAAATGGTGTTATTTTCTACGAGTGACTTACTTGAACCGATAATGGTTTGAAATCCCATTTAGTTATCTTGTCCTTAATGTGCTGGTTATTATGCTTAAAGTCCGTTTTCTGTTAACTTTAAAAATTAATAGAAAGTTCATAGAATTTCTTCAACATAGTTCTACAATAAGTGTGTATAATAAGTCTTGTTGGATTTTATATTCATATAAAAAGGGAGGAAATAATAAATGAAAACAAAATTTATAAAAGGCATAGCAACAGTACTTCTAGCAAGTGCAGTTTTAGCTGCTTGTGGAACAGAAGAAAGTGCTGAACCTACTAATGGTGAAGAGGCAAAAGGCTTAGATACAAATTTAGTAACAATTGCAACTGGTGGAGCTTCGGGTCCATATAACATTATTGGTACGGCATTAGGTGAGCGTTACTCAAGTGAGTTAGGAATAAACTCGAAAACGCAAACTACAGGAGCTTCAGTAGAAAATGTGAATTTGATTATGCAAGAGAAGGTTGAAATGGCATTTCTTATGAGTGATGTATTAAGTGAAGCGGTTGAAGGTGTTGGTAACTTTCCAGAAAAAGTAGAAAACATTTCTCAAATTGCAGCGCTATATCCGAACTTTGTTCAAATTGTTACAACTGTAGATTCAGGTATTAACTCGTTTGAAGATTTAAAAGGTAAACGAATTGCCGTTGGCGCACAAAATTCAGGTGTTGAAGTAAATGCACGAAATTTACTTGAAGGTCATGGTATCACATACGATGATGTTGAAGAGGATTACTTAGGGTATGCAGAAGCAGCTGATGCTTTAAAAGCAGGGAAGCTAGATGCTGCATTTTTAACTAGTGGTATCCCAAATGCTTCACTTATGGAGCTTGAGCAAGGTTTAGACATGAAGTTAGTTCCTGTAGATCCTGAAAAAATTAAAGAAATAGCACAAGATCAAGCGTATTTCATTGCTATGGACATTCCAGCTGGGACATACGGAAACGAAGAAGCAGTTCCGACAGCAGCGATTATGAATGCATTAGTTGTACGTTCTGATATGAGCGACGATGATGTGTATAAATTAACAAAATCGTTCTTTGAAGGTCTTGGAGAATTAGCTAATGCTCATCAAGCAGCTGCAGATATTTCTGTTGAAGCGGCTCAACAAGGCATGGTAGCTCCGGTTCATCCAGGCGCACAAAGATACTATGACGAACAGTAAAAGGAAACTGAGGGGTCCATTTTTATTGGTACTCCTCTTCTTTTTATTATTAATAGTGATTTTCCCCCTACGATTTGTAGAAATTACTCTACCAAACTCAACTTTCTTCCTATATATAAAGAATTTCGAAGTTCAATGGATCCATTCTGTAGAAAAAGAAGAGTGGATTGAATCGTATCAAGTGAAAAATGATAAACTTATATTAACTAGTACAGCTTTTAAAACATTTGGAGCGGGTGTTCCAAGTGATAAAGAAGTAATAGAACGAGATGATGGTTTTGTCCACATGACAATTAATCGTGAAATGAATGATATTTTACTCGTTGTTTCAGATTTAGTGGAAACTACTGTTTTCTTTGAAAATAAAGAAATTCCTTTGTATGAACTTGTGGAAGATTACGAGGAAGTTCATTTTGAGAGTAAATTACTCCCATGGTGGAATATTTTAAAATGAAATATTGAGAGGTGAATGAGATGGGTGTAGAACCAAAAGCAGTAATTCCAGCAGATCCAGCTATAGATGGACAAAAAATACTAGAGAAATTCGATCGTGAATCGGTCGTACGTCAGATTTCAAATAAACCTATTGCTTGGTTTATTACGGCGCTTGCAATTTCCTATTCACTTTTTCATTTATACATCACATATAATCCTATGCCGGAACTACAAGCTCGTTCCCTTCATGTAGCCATTGGAATTGGACTTGTGTTCTTAATTTATCCTTCCCATAATAACCAAGTGCGGAACAAAGTACCTTGGTATGACTGGATATTATTTATAGCATCAATCTCTTCAACTGTGTATTTATTGAAAGAGTATACCGCAATTATGACGACACGTGGTGGTATTCCAAATACAAGTGATATTGTCATGGCGATAATTACAGTTATTCTAGTGCTCGAAGCAGCAAGAAGGATTACTGGGCTAATTCTTCCTATCCTTGCATTAGTGTTCTTGGGTTACACTTTTATTAGCCATTTAAGTTGGATGCCCTCTCGCTTAATGACTCGTCAATATGATTTAGCAGATATTTTTGGACAAATGTATTTAAAAACTGAAGGTTTATTTTCGAGTGCAATCGGTGCCTCTGTTACATTCATTTTCCTTTTCATATTGTTTGGAGCCTTCTTGTCAAAATCTGGAATGGGTCAATTATTTAATGATTTATCCTTAGCGTTAGCAGGGGCACAAAGAGGAGGGCCAGCTAAGGTAGCCGTTATTTCTAGTGGATTTATGGGGAGTATAAATGGAGCAGCTGTTGCCAATGTTGTTGGAACAGGCGCTTTTACAATTCCATTAATGAAGAAAATCGGTTATTCGAAAAACTTTGCTGGGGCTGTTGAAGCAAGTGCCTCTATAGGTGGACAAATATTGCCGCCAATTATGGGTGCAAGTGCTTTTATTATGTCTGAAATCACAGGCGTTAGCTATGGTTCGATTGCATTAGCGGCTGCTTTACCAGCATTGCTTTACTTCTTAGGAGTTATTGCGCAGGTCCATTATCGAGCAGGACGAGATAATTTACAAGGAGTACCAAAAGCTGACTTACCAAAAGTAAAAGAAGTGTTAAAAGCACGAGGTCACTTGCTATTGCCGATTTTTGGTCTCGTTTACTTCTTATATATATCAATGCCAATTGGGTATGCGGCATTCTATACGATTCTTCTAACTATTCTAGTTAGTCAGGTTAGAAAAGAAACGCGTATGTATCCACGAGATATTTTAGATGCATTAGCTGACGGAGCAAGACAATCGCTATCTGTTATGACTGCCTGTGCTGTTGTTGGTATTATTATCGGTGTTGTAAGTTTAACAAGTTTCGGTACAGTCATGACATCATCTATCACAAGTTTAGGTGCGGGTTCATTATTCTTAACGTTATTCTTCACGATGATTGCGTCGATGATTTTAGGAATGGGTTTACCTTCAATTCCTGCTTATATCATTACAGCGACTATGGCAGCGCCAGCATTAGCTGCATTTGATATTCCAATATTAGTAGCTCATATGTTTGTATTCTATTTTGGGATTTTTGCAAATATCACACCACCAGTTGCTTTAGCTGCATTTGCAGGAGCTGGTATTTCAGGTGGCGATCCAATGAAAACTGGTTTCCAGGCATTGAAATTATCAATTGCTGGCTTTATCATTCCATATTTGTTTGTGTATAATCCAGCAATGTTGATGATTGATACCACTGGAGTTGCAACAACCGCCAAAGAGTTCCCTTTTCCTGAAATTAGCGCAATAGTATTAATAACCCTAACATCAATTATAGGGATTTTAGCATTGAGTGCTGCAGTTGAAGGTTTCTTCCTTAAAAATATAAGCTTCATTTCTCGAGTAATATTAGGTGTAGGAGCTATATTATTAATATTCCCAGAAGGTTACACAGATATTATTGGATTAATTATTGTTGCAGTCATGATTACATTAAATGTAATGAGTGCTAGAAAAGAAAAGGTATTACCGAGTTAAACATAATGGAAAAGCTGAACATCCAAAAGGGTGTTCAGCTTTTTTGTAGTGTTCGGCTAGAAAGACGCTTTATTCTTACTCAGTTATTAGGACTAGAGAGCTTTGTTATTTCCCTATAAACATTTGTGTCCAACAATTTCCGCCTTCATTAAAACCGACCCCAATTTCAGTAAAGGCTGGATCTAACATATTCTTTTTATGTCCTGGGGAGTTCCACCATGCTTCAACAACAGCCGACGCAGAATTTTGTCCCTTAGCAATGTTTTCACCTGCAGTTTTGTAAGATATACCATAACTCTTTATCATATCAAATGGGCTGCCGTGAGTGGGAGAAGTATGGCTAAAGTAATTATTTACATGCATGTCCTTAGACTTTTCCCGTGCAACCCTAGAAAGTTCCCAATTAGATTTTAAAGGTGCTATACCTTGTTGTTCTCTCTTTATATTTGTCAGCCTAATTACTTCGTTTTCTACGCTCTTGATATCATCTATATTTGGAATATTAACTTTTTGATTTGGATAAATCAAATCGGGGTTATCAAATTGTGAATTCGCGTCAATAATTTCTTGTAAGCCAATTTTATACTTAACGGATATCTTCCAAAGCGTATCGCCGCTCTTAATCGTGTAAGTTTCCATAGCGTGAGACGCAGACGGGAAAACGAACATGAGAAGGGCTATAGTTAACAGAAATTTTTTCATTTTTTCTCCTCTTTCTCTAATGTTTGTCAATAAAATTTTTTCAATACCAGTTTCCAGTACTTGATAATTTTCATTAATAACTCTTTTAATGCAATCTAAAACTTAACGGAAATTTTTCAAAGAGTATCTCTACTACCTCCTGTGTAAGTATCATGAGTTTGAAATCTTGTTAGAACAAAAAGGGACATCGATAACAGATGTCTTTTCATGTTATTCTCCTCCTATCAAATAACATGACCTGAAACAGAGTAAATATACCTTAATATTTCAAAACAAAGTTATCTAGTCAAATTATTTATTTGTTGAATTAAACTATAATAATTTGAGAAACAAACTATAATAAATGAAATATTTCTTAAATTCAAAAATATTTGCAGTTCTTTATACATATGTTTTATATGACACCTTTTCTTATTAATTAACCTCTCTACAGTATTATTAATAAAAATTTAATAGTAAGAAATTTCTCACTTATGGTTTACAAATCATGTAATCAATGAGTATTCTAGTAGGTAAGAATCAGAGATTTAGAAAGGAGAGAGAAAAATATGACTAAACAGTTTAATTTAGAACAAGCCTTGCTTAGCGATTACGATACATCATGGACAAAGGATGGGGTTTCAGGAGAACGAATTGCAAAGCGACTAGATGCGTTATCCCAGATAGGACTTACTACTCAAAATGGTGTAACACGTGTGGGATTTTCACAACTTGAGCAACAAGCAAAAGAACTTGTGATAGGTTGGATGAAGGACGCTAATATGAAGGTAACACAAGATGGAGCTGGAAATGTGGTTGGAAGAGTAACTGGACAAAATGAGGATGTTCCTTCCATTGCATCTGGTTCTCACGTTGATAGTGTCCCAGAAGGTGGCCATTTCGACGGTCCGCTTGGTGTCATTGCCGCTTTAGAAGTAGCAGAAGCATGGAAAGAGCAAGGATTTACTCCTCTAAAGCCTTATGAAGTTTATATTTTCACTGATGAAGAAGGTTCGCGGTTTAATGGTGGGTTGACAGGTAGTCGTACGATGACCGGAGTACTAGATATGAGTGAACAAGTTACTTTAAAGGATTCGGACGGACTATCTTTTGAAGAAGTTTTAGCGACTACTGGGAAAACAGTTGAGGAGTTTTATAAAGCTACACGAAGTGATATAGGTATTGAACGATTTATAGAGGTACATATTGAGCAAGGGAAAATATTAGAGAAGGCGAATTTACCTGTTGGGATTGTAAAGGGAATCGCTGGTCCTTCATGGACAGAATTTCGCTTTGAAGGGAAAGCCGGACACGCAGGAAATACGCCAATGAATGATCGTCAAGATGCATTGGTAGCAGCATCTGAATTGGTATTGTTTATTGAAAAAGCTCCGATAACGATCAGTACAACTGGAGTTGCGACAGTAGGAAAACTCGATGTAGAACCGAATGGCTCAAACGTAATTCCGGGTAAAGTAACTTTAAACGCCGATATTCGCGACATCGAGGAAGAAACGCGGGATCTAATAGTGTCTAGTGTTGTAAATAAAGCACAAGAAATTGCATTGGCACGAAATGTAAACGTAATAATTACTGAAAAAATGCGAACTTCACCAGTACCTATTGGTGAAGATATGCTAGGAATTCTAAATAGTGTATTAGATGAAATGAACATAGAAAATAAGTATCTTGTTAGTGGGGCAGCACACGATACGATGATTTTAGGTGCAAAAATTCCTGTCGCTATGATTTTTGCAAGAAGTAAAGATGGAGTAAGTCACAATCCCGCAGAATGGACAACTTTAACAGATTGTACGATTAGTGCGCATATGCTTAAACAAGCGATCGAATTGTGTATGGAAAGATAAACAAATGAGAAGTTAGTAAATAATTGCCAAGCAGCCTAGTAAGTAGTGGACATTCTTTGTCCTACTAATATCTAGTTGCTTGGTTATTTTATGTGTAGCTTTAATCAAGAAGGTACACTGCAGAGTATTTTCTGTGAAACACTGGATTGTAAAAGTACTTTATTAGAGTTTGGAATATTCCGAATAACTAAATAATTAATGTATAATAGATTAATAACATAATAATTTAATGGGAGTGGAATATGTGACAACTACAACATTTTCAGTAAAAGATTATTTAAAAAATAATCGAAAGCGTTTTGAGGAGATTAGTACGTATGTCTGGAATCATCCTGAAACACGCTTTGAAGAATACGATTCAGCGGAGTATATGGCGGATGCTCTAGAAAAAGAAGGATTTATAGTAGAAAGAAATGTAGCTGATATTCAAACGGCGTTTGTTGCAACATATGGAAAAGGAAAGCCAATAATTGGATTTTTAGGAGAATTTGATGCACTTTCCGGGCTTAGTCAAGAGGCGAACGTTTCGAAAGCTTCTCCACTAGTTAAAGGAGGGATTGGCCACGGGTGCGGGCATAACTTACTGGGAACTGGTGCACTGGCCGCAGCGTATGCAGTAAAAGCATTCATGCAAGAACATAATGTTAATGGCACAGTCAAATTCTATGGTTGTCCTGGGGAAGAGGGGGGATCTGGTAAAACGTTTATGGTACGTGATGGGGTATTTAATGGATTAGATGTAGCTCTAACTTGGCATCCTTCACCAGTAAATAGCATTATGAGTTTATCATTTCTTGCAAATTACCAAGTATATTTTCGTTTTAAAGGTATCTCATCACACTCTGCAAACTCTCCACATCTAGGTCGTAGTGCACTTGATGCTGTGGAGTTAATGAATGTGGGAGTGAACTACTTGAGAGAACATGTTATACCTGAGGCGCGTATGCACTATGCTGTTACAAATGCTGGAGGTTCTTCACCAAATGTAGTACAAGCAGAAACTGAAGTATTATATTTAATTCGTGCACCTAAGTTAGATCAAGTGGATGAAATATTTAAGAGGGTATGTAAAGTGGCTGAAGGTGCAGCACTCATGACAGGGACTCAGATGACAATGGAATTTGATAAAGCATGTTCAAATTATCGGTCTAATCGAACGTTAGAACAAATTCTCCATACACACTTAAATAAATCAGGAGTTGAAGCTACAACCCAAGTTGAGGAAGCATTCGCGAAATCCATTTGGGAATCCCTAAATGAAGGAGAACAAAAAAATGCAGTCAGCTTAAATAGGGGCTTTGGTTATAGTGGTGATGGTAGTGATTTAAGAGGGAAATACTTAGCAGATACCATTTCTGAATATGTTGCATCGAATGAGGTTTTACCAGGATCTACTGATGTTTCAGACGTCAGTTGGATTGTTCCGACTGCTCAACTGACTGCTGCTACTGCAGCAATAGGAACACCACTTCATTCATGGCAAATGGTTTCTCAAGGAATCAGCTCATTTGCCCATACGGGTATGTTGCGTGCGGCAGAGGCAATGGCAGGAGCTGCACTTGATCTTTTCGAAAATCCTTTGAAGCTAAAAGCTGTACAGGATGAACATAGAAAAACCTTTGCTAATGATCCATATATATGTCCAATTCCAGCGCATGTAAAACCTTCATCAATAAAGTAAAGACAATAAAACATAAAGTTTTACCTATAAGAATTAGAGGAAAGAAGTGGCTGCCACTTCTTTCCTCTTTATATTTTAAGACAATAAAGTATATAAATTTAGTGAGATATGAATCCAGTATTTCCGGTATTTTAAGGAGTAGGCTCTAGTATGATATCGCTGATTTGCGCTCCAGGCGGTGACAAGGAGACTGAAGCCATGCCCCGCGAAAAGCGTCCACCGTAGCGGAAATAAACGGATTTTAATGGTTACCCTTCTTAAAAGGACAGGGCATACTTTTCCGGTTTTTTCTTAAAATATAAGAAAGTATACAAAATTACTGTGCCATGAACCCAGTGTTCAT
>NZ_ALJG01000325.1 GCF_000286315.1 Paenisporosarcina sp. TG20
GCCTGCAACGGAAATCATATCAGAAACCAAAGTGGATACTGTGTGCTTTCTTTAAGGACCGGGCGCACTTTGCCCGGTTCTTCTTAATCTGTATATATAGAAGTGATTGATGTGTAACTATTACGAGGTATTCAAAATTTAATGATTAGATATACTCCTGAAAGGGTAAAGGTAAATTTAGATTACATTCTTCCCATATTAATCTTGAATTGAGCATTCATTTTGAAAAAAACAATCAATTCATGCATACTTATTTGAGGTATTTCGGTATTTAAAGCAATAAGGTATTTTTGGAATAGAAATAGGCTGGAAAAGGGGCTGAGGCTTTGATTCGATTTGATCAAGTAACCAAGCGATATGAAGATGGGACAGAAGCATTAAAAAATGTATCACTGACTATCCCTACCGGTAAATTAACTGTAATTATCGGTCCAAGTGGATGCGGAAAAACTACATTAATGAAGATGATTAATCACCTTGAATCACCCACATCAGGTGATATATTGATTGATGAACAATCTATTAAAGATCGAGATGATGTGGAACTTAGGCGCTCTATCGGATATGTGATTCAGCGTATCGGTTTATTCCCCCATATGACGATAGGAAAAAATGCTGGGATTGTCCCTCGACTTAAAGGCTGGACAGAAGAAAAAACGCAAAATCGAATACGCGAACTTATGGATATTGTAGGACTTGACCCAGACACATATTTGGATCGTTTCCCTTTGGAATTAAGTGGTGGCCAGCAGCAACGTATAGGAGTTGTGCGCGCACTTGCAGGGGATCCAAACATTATGTTAATGGACGAACCCTTTAGTGCATTAGACCCAATTAGTCGGGAGCAACTTCAAGATGAATTGCGAAACCTTCAACAGCGTATTAATAAAACGATTGTTTTTGTAACCCATGACATGGATGAGGCTTTAAAAATAGCAGACCACATTATTGTGTTACGTGCTGGGGAAGTGGAACAAGTGGGCCCTCCAAATGATCTTATTCATGAGCCTATAAACGACTTTGTACGTGATTTTATAGGACTAGACAGAATCAATCGAAAGCGGACATTTGGAAAGCGTAAAATTGGAGAATTATCTTCTTATTACATTCAATCTAAAATCAGTGAGCAAGTTGTCTCTGTAAATTCTACGGAAAACCTGGAAAAAGCAATTTTACTACTAGACCAATCAGAAACAGACATATTAGCTGTTTATACGAATGATGAACTTGTTGGTTACATCAACCAATCGGCATTATTGAAAGCCGTAGTTGCAAAGGAAGAAGGTGCTTCCTCCCATGTCTAAGTTTTTAGATACTGTTCAAAGTCGTGCAGATCTCATTCAAGAAGCATTCCTACAACACATATATTTATCTTTTGTTGCTTTAGCCATTGGAATTGCCATCGCGTTACCACTTGGAATTTTGATTGCTCGCTATGGTAAGTACGCTGAACCAATCATAGGAGTTACGGCAGTTTTTCAAACGATACCCAGTTTAGCGTTATTTGGTTTTTTAGTACCCGTAATTGGAATTGGTTCAAATACGGCACTCATCGCACTTATAATTTATGCACTTCTGCCAATTTTACGAAATACTTATACTGGACTCACCGGCGTCGATACTTCCATAATAGAAGCAGGACGTGGAATGGGAATGACACGAACGCAAATACTAAAACAACTTGAATTTCCGCTTGCCTTGCCGTTTATCATGGCAGGTATTCGAACAGCTACTGTTCTTACAGTAGGGATTGCTACACTAGCTACATTTGTGGGTGCTGGCGGTTTAGGGGACGTCATATATCGAGGTTTACAATCGTATAATAATTCACTAGTTTTAGCAGGGGCACTCCCTGTGGCATTACTAGCCATTGTCTTTGACTTTTTATTGAAAATGGTTGAAAAGAAAGCGACACCAAAAGGAATGAAAATTCATTAGGAGGAATTGAAATGAAAAAAAGAATAGCTAGGTTAAGCTTAGCCCTATTTGCATCTATTGCGCTAGTTGGTTGTGGCTCATCAAATAATGCTGGAGGGGATGTAAATGAACCACTCATATTCAGCGGAAAACTATTTACAGAGCAGTTCATCCTACCTCAAATTTTAGGTCAATACGTTGAAGCTAAGACAGATTATGTAGTGGAATACAAAGAGGGTCTAGGTGAAGTAGCAATTTTAACACCTGCGCTTGAAAATGGTGATATCGATGTGTACATAGAGTATACAGGCACTGGTTTACAATCGGTATTAAAGGCGGATTTAGCACAAGGCGAAAGCTCTGAGAGTATATTAAAGCGTGTTCGTGAAGGATACGAAGAGACATATGGCGTGACGTGGTTAGAGCCACTTGGTTTTGAAAATACGTATACATTAGCTTATAGCAAAGATCAACCTTACAATGCCGAAACATATTCTGATTTAGTTGAAGCATCAAAATCACAAGACATCGTATTCGGGGCCCCTCACGCGTTTTATGAGCGTCCGGGTGATGGCTTCGATGCACTAGTTGAGGTCTATCCATTTGAATTTTCTGAAAAGGAAAGTTTAGATCCAAACATTATGTACGAAGCTGTTAAACGTGGAGATGTTGATGTCATTACAGCATTTACAACAGATGGTCGTATAGAACGTTTTGATTTAGCAATTACAACTGATGACAAAGGGTTTTTCCCTAAATACGATGCAGCACCACTTGTTCGTCAGGAAACACTGGAAACATACCCAGAACTTGAAGATGTTCTAAACGAATTAGCTGGTAAAATTACAGTAGATGATATGCAAAAAATGAATGCTCGTGTTGATATTGATGGAGAAAAACCTGAAGATGTAGCACGTGACTTCTTAATTGAAAAAGGATTAATTAAAGAATAATCTGAAGTGGGGAGGTTGCCAAAATTAGTGGCAACCTCTTTTTTTGTTGTGAAATAAGAAGGATGAAGCGCGATAAGAGTTCTATGAAGTTGAAAAAACGGCTAAAGAAGCAAAATAAATCTTTCATGAAATCGACAAGTTTTAAAAAACACAACCTATATTAATAAGCGGTTCAGTTTTTAGATCACTTATTCCGGAATAACCGGGTAAATCTAACCTGTTTTATTATCAAAATAAACAGCCAAATATAACCCGGATTAGCACCTCATTTCGAGGAGCTTTTATAATTGATAGAAAATTTTATCTTTTTAGAGGTAAAATGGTTAATGTTGGTATAATCAATAAAAGGAATTGTTATTTTTGTTTCACTTACGAGGCAGGTTTATTGAATAAGAAATGCAGTTAAACGGTGCAAGAAACGTACTTTTCCCTATTTTATAAAGTTAAACAAAAAAATAATTGAAATAAATTAAGCTAAATAGGAGATGTATCCGTCTATAAAGAGTAAGGAAAATAGGAGATGGTACTTTGAATGAGTTAATGAATGTGAAAAATGCTCAGAAGGGAGACAAACAAGCATTTATGAACCTTATAGATAAATATCAAGATGACATTTATCGAACGGCTTTGATTTATACAAAAAATCAAGATGATGCACTTGATATTGCTCAAGAGACAGCTTTTAGGGCATACAGCAAAATTAATTCGTTAAAAAACCCTCAGTTCTTTAAGACTTGGTTAATTAAAATAACAATGAATGCGGCAATTGACCTGTTACGAAACAAAAAGAAGGTTACCCATATTAAACCTGAATACACTGACTTTATAAGTACCGAAGATGGAGACATTCCTCTTTCTATGACACTTAAAGAAATAGTAAATAAATTGAACGAAAGAGAAAAAAGCGTTGTACTTTTAAAGTATTATTTTAATCATACTTTTCAAGAAATCGCCACTGTAATGGATGTTCCAATAGGTACAACAAAATCAATTTTATACCGTTCACTACAAAAAATGCGTTTAGAAATGAAGGAGGATGATATTTATGAGAAATAAAATAACAGAAGAAATGGAAGAGTTGAAAATTCCAAGGGGAAAACTTCAAAAAAGACTCGAATTAGGTGTTCTCCAAGCCGAGAATGAAATGGTTCAACGCAAGAAAAATAGATTTCAAGCCCCTAGATGGCTTATAAATTCTGTTGCTTCAGCAATCATTTTAGGAACAACTTGGACAGTTGGAGGTTCCTACATAGCTGATGCTGCCGATTCTTTAATTAACCAAATTTTTGGCTCGAAGGAACAAGTAATGCAAGACTTTCCAGGAGAGAGTGAAGAAAGTCTTGCAGGACTTGAACAAGAACTTGCATTCACCGAGCAACATCTAACAGAAGAAGAGTTTGCTGATTTGACTCAGTTGGCGAGAGAGCAAATTGAGGTTGTTCATCAAATGAATTTGGAGAATCGAAGCTCGCCAAATGAGGAGGAAGAAAAAAGACTTAACGAAATACAAGAGAAATTACAAGCGTATGTTAAAAAGGCAGAAGTTAATGAATAATGTTCTAGCAAAAAAGCTCAGTTTCTTGTTAAGCTAACGGGCAGTTATATACAGTACCAGCAATAAATCCTTGGAATGGTGCACCTTTTATCTTTGTTTATATGTATCTATAGATAAGCGTTTAAGGACTCGACTTGGAGCCTCCGTGGGCTTATTGAAGGTATAAAATTTACTTTGAGCTTTTCATAATTGGTGTTTTATAGGTTAACCATTCAATTATTAAAAAGTAGGAATGCGTTTTTACTAAGCGACAGTTTGGAGAGATTGTGAACCATTGCACTTAAACAAACGGAGAAGTAAATTGGTTTACTAAAATTTAGAACAACTAGAAAAACATTGAGATAATACTCAGTGTTTTTTTCTTTTTTCAGATCATAAATATTCATTTCCCGGTTTACAGATTTCTTGTTTAGTTTATTCGGCTGTTTTTCGTCAATGCAATTCCACCCCTCTTTATCATACGAATTAGATACCTAAATACTCAGATTACAATCACAATTGTAATAGCAATAATTGGTCCGTCAATAGTATGATTATTTTAAAGGTAAAATCAAAACAAACCCTGATATATCATTGAAAAATAGACATCCAATTGACTAGCTAATTGGGTGTCTATTTAGGGTTATAATTCAAGAAAAATGATTCAAAACCTGAACGGCTTATATATTAAAGTTGTGTCCTTCTTATTTTGTAAGAAAAGGCATTAGCACTTCAGCCCAAATTTTATACCCAAGATCGTTTGGATGGATTCCATCTAGTAAAGTAGAATCAAGTGTGATTTTCTGTGCATTCATATGATAGAGCATAGCGCCATGTGTATCAAAATAAGGCCAACCTTTGCTTTGAATATATAGGGCAGTTTCATTAACATAATCTGTGAATTTAAGACCAAACTTATTAAGTGGTGGTCCAAATTTATTTTCTGTACAAGGATTTGGAGATAAGAAAACAATGCGTGTTGTTGGTAATGTCTGAGAGTACAATTGATAGAGTGAATCTAATGATTTGAACGTGTCAGCTAATGATACATTCTTATTATGATTATTAATAACAGACGTCTCAATAAGTAATACATCAGGTTGCTCTTTTAGAATGGGAGCGGTGACATGATCCTCAAGTAAACGTACTGACGTATAGCCTGAATAACCATGATTTGATACTGTAAGGCCATTTAATGCGGGGTTTGTATTCCTTAGGTACACTTGGGTAAGGCCACGCCACGTTTTCGATTGATGAGAAGACCCAGTTCCAAATGCCACACTGCTGCCAGTTACAGCCATCTTAGCATCCCCAAAAATCAAGGCTCTGTAAATTAAATAGTCTGCAATCGATTGATTTGGATAATGTTTCGGATCGTATGATTTAATCAGTATATTATTCGCACTTACTTGGTGCTGTTGAGTTCCTGTTCTTGTATAAAAGAACAGGAATAATCCCGCAGCAACGATACAAATTAACCACTTCCATTTACTCATACGATCAACCCCTTATATGCTAATCTAATTAATATAATGTTCTGTTAATTATTATTCAATAGGGATATAGGAGTAAGTATTTATGATTTAGTAGGATTGGGGTACTTTATGGCATTTTTCTTCATCTTTTGACGGGCTGCCATGATTAAATCCTCACCTAATACATCGGAAAATTGTAGTAAGTATATAAAGACGTCAGCCATTTCATCCACGATTGCCTGCTTATCATAAGCAATGGAGTCCTCACCTGAACGCCATTGAAAACATTCGAGTAACTCGCTTGCCTCAAGCGAGATAGAAATGGCTAAACTTCTTGCATCATGATTTCCTCCCCAGTCGCGGTCGTCCCGAAATTGTTGGATTTCTTTAATTAATTCATTCATAGTATTTCCCCATTTCAGTTAAGTATATATGTATGGTTTTAGTATAATAAATCTAGAGGTGAATGCACATGATTTTCCAACCAATAGCACCAATTTTTTTCAAACAACCAACACTTGACCTTGCTCGAAATTTACTTGGTCAGTATATTGTACATGAACATTCTGCTGGTTTAATAGTCGTGAAAATAATTGAAACTGAAGCTTATCTCGGAGCAGAAGACAGGGCAGCTCATAGTTTTGGCAATCGTCGGACTAAGCGAACGGAGATCATGTTTGGAGAAGAAGGTCTAGTATACACATACCAAATGCATACACATACATTGATGAATGTAGTATGTGGTCCAATCGATACCCCACGGGCTGTGTTAATTCGAGCTGGTGAACCTATTTTAGGTCAAGATCTTATACAACAATTTCGTGGAAAAGCCAAAATGAAAGATTGGACGAATGGACCAGGTAAATTGGCAAAGGCTCTTGATGTTACGATGAAATACTATGGTCATCATTGGTCAAAGGCTCCTTTGTTTATTGCTGAGGGGCCTGGTGTTAGCGAAGTGGAGGTAGGTCCTCGAGTAGGTATACAAAATACTGGGGAAGCGGTTGATTACCCGTATCGCTTTTCAGAAAAAGGGCATCCAATGGTCTCTAAATATCGATAAACAAAATACGAATGAATATTGCATGCAAGAATTGATGCTAACTTGATTAACAAAAATCTACCAAATATATATACAATATAAGCCGTTCAGTCCTGAATCGCAATAACGCAAATAAACACCTAAATAGACGTTCAATTAGACCCCTAATTGAACGTCTATTTTATATTTAGTATAACGGCATATCTGTCCGATGCAATCCCAATAAGCGCGACCCCGATGGAATTCTGACACAAGGTGTTTTATGTTACATTGTAATAGAGAAAGGTCATACAACAAATCAGGACTATTGTGCAATACGATCAAATGCAACCGCTTTTCAGCAGATAACGTATAACAATTTAAGGAGGGTTTATCATTAAACATTTAGTATTTCTTTTGTTCTCCATAATGTTAATGGGCTGCTCGCAAGGAACTGCCACCGAACCACTTGGGGATGAAGATGGAAACCCCTTTACCACTGAAGAAATTGAGAATTATGTTGAAGACAATAATATCGAAATGTTGGCGTTATTAAATACCGACGACAATAACTACGCTGCTATTCTCGGAGAAATTGGTGTGTATCAAGTTTATAAGGGCGAGAATGATGAAATAGCAAGTAATGTCCAAGTATTAACTGGAAGTGAAGACGTGGAATTCGGAGCGCTCAACTCAGTCATATATGTAGTAATAAACGATGAGGATCTACTCGGAAAAGGGCATACGTTAAAAATTATTTATGAAGGTGGAGAATTCGCATCCGAGCTTTTTCGTTCAGAACAAAATCCCTATGTTGCCTTATATGATTCCAGTGGATTAGTTAATGAATCAGTCGGAGATGCTAATCTTTTTATATATGATTCTCATGGTAATGAAATTTATGAGGATTCCATAGAAGGCTAATACGCCAATAACTACTCATTCCATTAACGGATGGGCTTTGGTTGCGCAAAAAAAGAAGGTAAATACTTAAACAGCCCAAAAAACAGGGTTGTTTTATTTTATACAGATATTTCTCCGACTTCTTTCCTTTACCCTTTCCAAATCAACGCTATCCATAACATAGCATTTAATTAATAGTTCGACCATATTAAGACATAAGTCAGCACACAATTGATGCCTTCTAAAATGGAGGGAATTTTTTTACAAGAAAAGAAAGTATATGAAATTAGGATGCCGAGATTCCAGTGTTCATGGTGATTTTAAGTATATGAGACTAATATTTTAAAATGGAATTTTTTTGGCGTTACTCCCTTTAAACTGATTAATATGAAGGCGTGACTTCCTTTTCAAAAAACACACGCTTCATCTTGAATTTCCAGTGAAAGTGAATTTTATTAAGTCATACATTCTTGTTTAGTAATTCAATTTTAATTAATGTGTGAGTACTTTTATTTTTAAAAAATAAGACGATTTTATATTTATTTTTTAAAACATATTGTCATCACTGTTATTTATAACTAGGTGAATGATTGAAGTGGAAGACGGCGACTCCTGCGGGAAAAGCGAGACAGATGCCTGCAACGGAAATCATACCGGAAAATAAAGTAGATACTGTGTATTTTCTTAAAGGACCGGGAGCACTTTGCCCGGTTTTTCTTATGTCCGCGTCTAAGCAAAATCGCTAACGTGTTTCGTTGCTCAAGAGTGGAAGTGTGGAAAAAGCGGTGCTAAATGAGCTATTAACTCTACTGTCAAATAGAGTGCTAAATGGGTGTGTAATTCGACTGATATTTCGTGTTTTGCGATTCAAAACTGAACGGGTTAGTAGTTTCTCGGTGTTTATCTAGTCTAATTTTCAGTAAGCCTAATTTTTATCTCGGCTATTAAACTAAAACAGCATTTAGTTGAAGAACTCCAACCACCACGGATAATCAAACTGACCATCTGATATCTGATAGAAGTGTCCAAATATACCCAAATAAGTAATGCCGGATTCGTGAGCTACAATTGGAGTGTAGGTTGAAAACATAAAGAAGTTGACTCTTTCAATTTGAATATGAATACTTTCTGGTATTTCTTCCCAACCAATAAACTGAAGATATTCCTGCTGTGTTGGGTTTGTCACCATAGAGAAAATAAAAATAAAAATAAAAATAAAAATAAAAATAAAAATAAAAATAAGAACAAGTAAAGCACTAATTATATGCCTCTTTTTTTACCTTTTTAATTATCATCAACCCCCTCGGAAAACATTTATTATTAATGAGCTGCCGCGTTAGTTCATTAATAAATAAAAATCTCTTTTATTTATTATACCGACAATATCCACTTTTACCTGTATGAACCTTGAAATTAAGCTGAGTGGATGGAAACAGCAGATGAGTGGACGAAAACCATAGCTGAATGGACGGAAACATGAAATGAATGGACGAAATTTAAATCAACTGGAAGGAGAATTATTGTAACAGTCGATACAAAAAAACAACCTATTAACCAGCTTTACACTGATTAATTAGGTTGCTCTATAATAATTTCTTATGGCAATACAGTTGACCCCATTAAGAAGCGATCGCATTCTCTCGCGACTTCACGTCCCTCATTAATTGCCCATACAATCAAGCTTTGACCACGGCGCATGTCTCCAGCTGAAAAAATGCCTTCAACATTTGTTGCATACTTGCCGTATTCCGCTTTAACCGTCGAGTTTGAGTTTGTTTCGATGTTGAGTTGCTGTAGAAGCCCTTGTTCAGGACCTGCAAAACCTATTGCGATTAAGACAAGGTCTGCTGGCCATACTTTCTCTGTGCCTGGGATTTCTTCACGGACACGGTTACCTTCTTCGTCTATGCGAAGTTTCACGTTAACTGTGTGCACTTCTTTTACATGACCATTGTCGTCACCAACAAATTTTGTCGTTTGAACAGCAAATGCACGCGGATCGTCTCCGTATTTACTAGCCGCTTCTTTTTGACCATATTCAATACGATGGATTAAAGGGTATTGCGGCCAAGGATTTCCTAGTTCATCACGAATAGAATCTTTCTTATCGTAAATATCAAATTGCGTTAAGCTCTTGCAATTATGACGTACAGATGTGGCTAGACAGTCTGTCCCCGTGTCACCACCACCTATAACAATCACATCTTTTCCTTCAGCTGAAAGGTAGTTACCATCTTCAAGATTTGAATCAAGCAAGCTTTTCGTGTTGGCATGAAGGAAATCCATTGCGTTATGAATGCCATTTAGTTTATTTCCTTCTAATTGCATATCACGATGAACTGTTGCGCCACCACATAAAATGGTTGAATCAAATTCTTGATTTAATTTTTCAACAGGGTAGTTTTTTCCTACTTCTGTATTTGTTATAAATGTGATTCCTTCTTGCTCAAGTAGGTCAACACGACGTTGCACCACCTCGTAAGATAGCTTCATTTCAGGTATACCGTACGTGAGTAGTCCACCTACACGATCATTGCGTTCGAATACCGTTACCCAGTGACCAGCTTTATTTAGCTGGGCAGCGGCTGCAAGTCCTGCAGGACCAGATCCGATTACAGCTACTTTTTTACCCGTTCTCTTTTCAGGAGGCTCAGGGACAACCCAGCCTTCCTCAAATCCTTTTTCAATAATAGCGCGTTCAATAGTTCGGATTGCAACAGGAGGTTCGTTAATACCAAGGACACATGCCCCTTCACATGGTGCAGGACAAGCCATACCAGTGAATTCAGGGAAGTTATTCATTTCATGTTCTCGGTGTAATGCTTCCTTCCACTGACCTTGATAAACGAGTTCGTTCCACTCAGGTATAAGATGATAAACTGGACAACCAGTTGTCACACCATCTATCTCCAACCCCGTATGACAAGTGGGGACGCCGCAGTCCATGCAGCGCGCACCTTGTTGCTTTAATTCTTCCTCCGGCATCGGAAGTGTGTAATCTTTCCAATCTTTTGTGCGCTCAAGTGGATCACGTTCGTGCTGTGTTTGTCGTTGATATTCCATAAATCCAGTAGGCTTTCCCATCTTGTTCCTCCTCTCTAATTGGTTATTTTGAAGCTAGTAGTTCTTTTTTGCTTTCTTCAAAAGCAGTCATTTGTGAATCGAAAATAGTTAAACCTTCTTCTTGAAGTCCTTTAATTCGATCATTAATCTTCAAATAAGATTTTGGTATTACACGTACGAACATAGGTGCATATTTTTCCCAATATGCTAAAATTCTCTTCCCGAGTCCGCTATTTGTATATTCAACATGTTTTTCAATCATTTTATATACGTCATCCAACTCTTCTTGATTTGCTAAAGGGAGCATGTGAACAAGCTCAGGGTTACATTTTGAATGGAAAGTTTCATCTTCATCAAAGACATAAGCAATACCGCCTGACATTCCTGCAGCAAAGTTACGTCCAGTTGATCCTAGGACAATTACTTTTCCTCCAGTCATATATTCACAGCCGTGATCTCCTACACCTTCAACAACGACATTTGCCCCACTGTTACGGACGCAAAAACGTTCTCCAGCGATTCCTTGGATATACGCTTCACCAGAAGTTGCTCCATAGAAAGCAACATTCCCTATGATGATGTTCTTCTCTGGTAGGAAAGTGATATTTGAATCTGGATGTACGATAATTTTCCCGCCAGACAGTCCTTTACCAACAAAGTCATTTGAATCTCCAACAAGTCTAAGAGTCATCCCTCGAGGAATAAACGCCCCAAAACTTTGACCAGCAGATCCTTTAAGGGTTAAACGAATAGTATCCTCAGGCAATCCTTTTTCCCCGTAGCGTCTTGTCACTTCACTGCCGAGCATCGTTCCTGTTACACGGTTGATATTGCGAATAGCCGTTGTAAATTCAACTGGTTCTTGAAGTTCTAGAGCCTTGCGCGAGTTAGGAATTAATTCTTGGTAATCAAGTGTTTTCTCTAATCCGTGATCTTGATCCTGTGTATGATAACGCCCAACTTTTTCAGGGAGATCTGGCGAATAAAGAATAGCAGTAAGGTCAAGGTCTTTAGCTTTCCAATGACTAATTGCTTTGTTGATTTCAAGCACATCAGTACGTCCAATCATTTCGTTAATAGTCTTGAAGCCTAGTTCGGCCATTAGTTCTCTAGTTTCATTAGCAATAAATCGCATAAAGTTTACAACGTGCTCAGGATCCCCTGTAAATTTCTTGCGTAGCTCAGGGTTTTGAGTGGCAATACCTACAGGGCAAGTGTCTAAATGACAAACACGCATCATGACACAACCAAGAACAACAAGTGGCGCAGTAGAAAAACCATACTCTTCTGCTCCTAGAAGTGTTGCAATAACAACGTCTCTCCCTGTCATCATTTTCCCATCTGTTTCAACAACTACACGGTCACGTAGTCCATTAAGTAAAAGGGTTTGGTGAGTTTCAGCTAAGCCAATTTCCCATGGTAAACCGGTATGCTTTAAGCTTGTTCGCGGAGCGGCACCTGTTCCACCATCATAGCCACTTATTAAGATAAGGTCAGCTCTTCCTTTTGCTACACCAGCCGCGATGGTTCCAACGCCAACTGCAGACACGAGCTTAACGCTAATACGTGCTCTTGGGTTAGCATTCTTTAGGTTGTGAATTAATTCAGAAAGATCTTCAATTGAGTAAATGTCGTGATGTGGTGGTGGTGAAATCAATTCAACACCTGTCGTAGATCCACGTACCTCTGCAATCCAAGGATAAACCTTGTTACCGGGTAGATGTCCGCCTTCACCTGGTTTTGCACCTTGTGCAACTTTAATTTGAATCTCGTCTGCATTGACAAGATAATGACTTGTCACGCCAAATCGACCTGATGCAACTTGCTTGATGGAACTTCGTCTAGAATCTCCATTTGGTTCAGGGGTATAACGATCTACATCTTCTCCACCCTCGCCAGAGTTACTTTTACCTCCAACACGATTCATGGCAATTGCTAACGCTTCATGTGATTCTTTAGAAATTGCACCATAAGACATCGCACCTGTTTTAAAGCGTTGACAAATAGCCTCGACAGATTCCACTTCTTCAATAGGAACGGAAGGTCTATCTTTAAATTTCATAAGACCTCGTAAAGATTGCAAGTTTGTTGTTTCATCCGTCAACATTTTTGTGTATTTTTTAAATACATCATAGTTATTCGTGCGGCAGGCATGTTGCAGGGTATGAATCGTACTTGGATTGTACTTATGGTCCTCACCATTTGTACGATATTGGAATTCATCTCCCGCTTCTAACGATTTGTTATGACCTCGATTTTCTCCAAAGGCTGTTTCATGACGCATCAGCACTTCTTTTTCAATCATATCTATTCCTATTCCAGATAAACGTGATGACGTTCTAGTGAAATATTTATCGATTACATCCATATGGATTCCAACCGCTTCAAAAATTTGCGCTCCTCGATAACTTAGTATCGTTGAAATGCCCATTTTAGAAAGGACTTTAATAACTCCATCTGTTACTGAATGGATATACTTTTCATTCGCTTTATCGAATGAGTCGATTTGAATATCTCCAGTCTCAATCAAGTAACGAACTGAATCAAATGCTAGATAAGGATTGATGCCTTCAGCTCCGTAACCTAGAAGGGTTGCAAAGTGATGCACTTCTCTTGGTTCACCCGACTCTAGCAAAATACTAACTTTTGTACGTGTCGCTTGACGAATTAAATGATGATGCAATCCGGAAACAGCCAGTAGTGCAGGAATTGCCGCTTGGTTTTTTGACACACCTCGGTCAGATAGGATTAGAAGTGTAGTGCCTTCTTTTACTGCCTTATCAACTTTTTCGAAGATGATGTCAAGTGCTTTTTCCATATTGCCTTCGGTTGCATCAAACAACGTGGAGAACGTCATCGTTTTGAAGCCATCAAGTTTTTGTTGACGAAGGTTTTCAAGTTGACGATTAGTTAAAACTGGTGTTTTTAAACGAATATGCTTACAGCTATCTCCATCTGGGTTTACTAAGTTTCCTTCAGCACCAATCGTTGTTTCAACCATTGTAATAATTTGCTCGCGGATTGCATCAATTGGAGGATTAGTAACTTGTGCAAACAACTGTTTGAAATAATTGTAAAGGAGTTGTGGCTTTTTAGATAAAACTGCAAGTGGGGAATCATACCCCATTGAGCCAACAGGATCTTTACCTTCGATAACAAGAGGTCTAATAATCTTATTTAACTCTTCTCTGGTATAGCCAAAAGCAAGTTGTTGCTCTAAAAGTTGCTCTCCTAAATGAACTAGTGCCAGTTCTCCCGCTTCTGGTAAATCTTCTAAATCCGTCATACTAGTAAGCCATTCTCTATATGGCTGTTCTGAGGCAATCTGCAACTTAACTTCATCATCAGGAACAATGATTCCTTTTTCCAAATCAACTAATAAGATTTTACCTGGTGCAAGTCTTTCTTTGTAATCAATGTCATCTGCAAAAATATCCAAGGCTCCTACTTCTGAACCTAAGACAATCATTCCACCTTTTGTTACATAATAACGCGCCGGTCTAAGTCCATTTCTGTCGAGACAAGCCACAATTTGGTTTCCGTCTGTAAATACAAGAGCAGCTGGGCCATCCCAAGGTTCCATTAACATACTATGATACTCGTAAAAATCACGTTTTTCTTCTCTTATTGTTTTATCATTAGCCCAAGGTTCAGGTACCATCATCATTGCTGTGTGAGCAAGAGAACGTCCTGAAAGGTGTAAAAATTCAAAGCAGTTATCAAACATAGAAGAATCACTACCGTCTGCATCGATGACAGGTAAAACCTTTTGTAAATCTTCACTAGAGAAAAATTCTGAATCACAAAGCTGTTCTCGTGCCCGCATCCAGTTCACATTACCTCTTAACGTATTAAACTCTCCGTTGTGAATTGAATATCGGTTTGGGTGTGATCTCTTCCAACTCGGGAAGGTATTCGTGCTAAAACGAGAATGCACAAGTGCTAGTGCAGATTTATACTCCGGATGATTTAGGTCGATGTAAAAAGAGTCAAGCTGTTCGGGGATTAACATTCCTTTATAGACAATAGTACGAGTTGATAAGCTACTAATATATACATCTTCATATTCTTTAATGCTTGCTAATTCGATTTCAATTCTTTTGCGAATAATGTAGAGCTTTCTTTCAAAATCCATTTGGGTCTTTATATTTTCAGCTTTTTTAATAAATACTTGTCTAATCGCCGGTTTAGATTTCGAAGCTACTTTACCAACAAATGAATCATTGATGGGAACAGGGCGCCAGCCAAGAGGAATCTGACCTTCTTCCACAATGATACGTTCGAATATTTCCTTACTCTTCATACGGGTTTCGTGATCTTGCGATAAAAATACCATTCCAACTCCATACTCTCCTTCTTGAGGTAGGAAAATATTTTCTTTTTCACACTGCTTATGAAAGAAACGATGGGGAATCTGTGTTAGAATACCAGCCCCGTCACCTGTACTTGTATCAGATGATTGACCTCCACGATGTTCTAGATTACAGAGCATGTTTATGGCATTTTGCACGATGCTATGTGTTTTCTCACCATTTATATTTGCAAGCATTCCAATCCCGCAAGCTTCGTGCTCTTGCTCAGGATCGTATAAACCTTGTGGAGCAGGATAGCCTTTCTTTGTCATGACAACGTCCCCTCTCTATTATTGTGCTGAAAGTTGTTCATTCTTTTTATGAAGGGGTTCTTTACACACTTCATTGCATGTACACTTTCAAGTTCATCTAGTATACCATTAAAATACTTTTGACATAAGATTCAGATAACATATTTTTTTGTATATTTATTTATAGTAGTGAATGAAAACGCTTCCAGTATATTGTTAGATACGAGTAATTGTTAGTCATATCAAGGATAAATGGCAAATTGTTATTAAAATAAAAATTTATAAAAAACCAGTATTTATACAATATTAAGTAGTGTGATAAAGTATATAAAATTACAATTTAATACTTTTATTGTATGTATCGGATAAATAAAATAGTTGGAGGACGTTATAAATAGGTCGTAATTTTAACCTTGAAAGAGTATTAATCCCAAGATTTTTGAACCGTGAATTTAGGGGAGAGGGAAGATGTATTGTTCATATACTTTCCATTTAACCCCTAAGCCTATTAGGATAATCACGCTTAAGATAGATGCAGTGATCATGCCTCCGTTAAATGAAAAAGCGAGGTACACAATTATTGGTCCAATTGCTGCTCCTATGTCACTCCACATCGTATAAATCCCAATAAACGAATGCGCAACAGCCTTATTTACGCTGGCTGCACGAACGTCCATCAACGTCGTTAACCAAGAAAAACCCATCATATATAAAATAGCGAACAAAATCCATAAAACGAGAGGAGCAGAAACTAGGAGAAAAATGCCCATAATAGCTGTAAGAATTGTAATGGGTAAAATCCCTTTTGCAATTGGTCCAGATTTACAGCGGATTTAGCTGCAGCGATCGCAATATACCATCTTGCGGCTTGAATAGTAAATACACTGCGGTAGCAGCGGAAAAAGCGATAAGTGAACGTTTTTCAGAATGCTTCACCTGTTTTGAACCAAATGTTCAGTAGAAAATAAAATTAATAATTCAATTCCGGGTTTTCTAACTGGTATTATGTTTTGTGAAAATAAGAAGATGTCCGACTGTATTCAGAGGTGATTTATGGGGATGTTTTTTAAAAAAATTTATTCTCTCACAAGATAATAAAGAAAATGGTCGACATTTTAACATGTGGGCTATATAACTGCATATTGACCATGAACTCATTCAAGTTCCCCCTAAGAACGAATAGTTTCAATTGTTGTGTTAATAGAGTAACTAAAACTAGCACAGCTAATTAATCACAAAAATTCTCAGTATTCTTTAGGTACTAACTTAGTTTTTTAGCATTTCTGGGTAATAAAAAGAGGATATATAAAGTAAACTTTTAATAGAAAAATTAGACTAACATCTACTCTAAAAGAAAGAATTCAGAGAAAATGTCAGTCTAGTATGTATTTACTTTAAAAGTAGTTTACATCACTTAAACTTTGGAGAAATATTTTTACCCATATACAACTCATCGAAATACTCGCTATTTATAAACAAAGCATTCTGACGAGTTCCTTCTACAGAATAACCCATATTTTTACAGAGCGAGAAGGCATGTTCGTTTTGTTCAACAACTTTGAGTTCTAAACGACTAATGCCAACTTTTTGTGCGAAGGATTCCGCTTCTTTCATTAGAGACATCCCGACATTTTTCCCGTAATAAGCTTTTCGTACACCAATCCTTAAAGAGGCCCGATGACTTGCACGTGGCGCCGGCCCTGAATTTAAAGTTAAAAATCCAGCGTATTGACCGTTAACGAGACCGATAAACACTTGGGAAGTGTTTAACTTTTTCCATTCTCCAATTTGCTTTCGAATTGATTGTACACTCAATTTTCGTTCATCTTTCCCAAACAACATATAACTAGATTCTGCATCAATGCTTTGTTGTAGATTAATAAATGCACGTGCATCGTCTAAATCTATGGGTCGGATGACTAATATATATTCTGTATTATTTGAAGAAGTCTGATCTAATTCATATTGATCCGTATTTTTCATAAAAGTGACAGACTGTCCTAATTCAAGTTGTTTAATAGTGAAATCGGATTCCGTCCAAGCTAAAAAGTGTGAAGCAGGTGATTTCGTCTTTCTCCACCAACTGTTATTTAAGTAGGCAGCGTTTGGTAATTGTTGACCGATAATGTTTTCGATGGAAGTATATGTTAGAGTGACTTCATTCCGTGACGATTCTGCAAAATAAGTTGCAAGGGGGATATACTTTTTCTCTAACCTGTTTCCCATAATTGACCTCCTTTCTGAATCAAAAGAAACGCTTCATTTTATGATTCTATCACTTTTGACTAAATTTAAAATAACCCTAAAATTATTTTACCACCTAAACCAGTAAATGGGTACAAATTATTATAATATTTTGACAAACTAGAAAAAAACTTTCTAATTCTTCAAGAATTAAGTTTAAAAGCTAGTTAAATAGCAACACAATGTGTAGTCTAAAGTCCTGATAAAAATGTCTGTATTGTCCATAAATATTTAAAAGATAAGGAATACAAAAACTTATTAATGTACTGCTTCGTCTAAATACATAAAGGGAGGTACAGTTGTGGAAGAGGTAACAGCAGAAATCATTGAATCGAAGACAAAACAAAACTTATTGATGGGTTTATAATCAAGTATGGTCAAAAGATTTTAAATCTTGTCTATTCTTATGTAAATAACAAAGAAGTTGCAGAAGATTTAACTCAAGATATATTTATAAAATGTTATAACTCCCTTCATAAGTACAAAGGAAGATCGAAATTTAGAACTTGGTTGTGGCAAATTGCAATCAATCATAGTAAGGACTATTTAAAAAGTTGGTATAACAAAACTGTAATTAATGTAGAAGATGGCAATATTCTTGATACAAAGCATAAAGAAAGTGTAGAAGTGACCTTAATTCAAAAAGATGATGATAGTAGAATTGTTTATTCCGTAATGAACTTGCCAATTAAATATCGGGAAGTGATCTATTTGTTTTACTTCGAAGAGCTAACAATTAAGGAAATTGAAAAGGTAATTCAAGTGAAGCATAACACGATTAAAACTCGTCTTAGAAGAGCAAAAGAACTAATAAAGGAAGAGTTGGAGGGTGATGTTAATGGAAGATAGACTAAGAAATTTACGTCAATCAATGAATAAAACTAAATTTAATCAGTTGAACTTCTCTGATCAACTTCGAAATCAAATTCACGATAAAATCGAGAAACAAAACGAAAGTAAAGGACACATCTATTTAGCCGTTTTACAGATTCTCTTAAACCAAAAGACAGGATACGAATTGACTCAATTATTACGTTCTAGGGGTATTCAATCTTTTGTAGAAAAAGAAGGGGACTTATACACTTTGTTACACAGTTTAGAACATAATGGCTACTTGTTATCCAATTGGAATGAAACAGGGGCAAAGTATTACCAAATAAACAAAAGAGGGAAAAAATTATTACAACAATCAGAGAAAAGTGAGACTCATATGCAAGGGGTCTTAAAACAGTTATTGGAGGGGTGATTAGTATCAATAAAGATACCTTTTTAACAGAGGTCATTAAACAAATTAAATCTAAAAAAGCTAAAAGTGCTGTTAAAGCTGAGTTAGAATACCATCTGGATAATAGTAAAACCAATTGGATTGAAAAGGGCTTTAGTGAGCAGGAAGCAGAGGAAAAAACTGTTGGTCAAATGGGAAACTCAATAAAACTTGGGATTGAGCTTAATCAACTCCATTCTCCATGGTACATATATTTATTAAAATTAAATGCTGTAAGTTTTTTGTATGCTATTATAATATGGTTTCCAATTGCACTTATGGCACATGTATATAAGGTTAGCAGAATCACAGGTTTAAATATAAGTACAGTGAATACTAGTGTAAATATAATAATCCTTGTTGTATTAATTGTAGGTACACTATTTCTGTTTTTCATAACAAAAAGATGGTTAAAACGGAGAAAATCCAATTTTTGGACGATTATTCTTTGGATTCCTTATTGGATTCTCTTAGTAACTTTAAGTACCATCTTTTCCTCCCCTCTAATAAATGCAGACGACCCAGGTATTGGTATTGGAATAATAGCATTTGGAGCAATGATCGTTTTTCCTGTTTATATACTACTCATCAATTTAGTAAGTTATGCAAGCAACAATAAAGCTCAAATAAACAAATAATAGTCCCCTCATTATTACATTAAAGGGTAGATGAGATTGTTCAAAATACAATAGGCAACCAATTGTACTGCTAATTGGTTGCCTATTTGGGCTTTAATTACGAAGGAATAATTCAAAATTGTGCGGCCTAACCGTAATTAATATAAACTTTAGACGTGCACTAATTCAAGCGAAACAGCTGGTCCGAAAAACTCGAAGTGTACACGATTTTCTGGAAAGCCTAAATCATAGAGACTCTGAATGATTGCTTTCATAAATGGTACAGGTCCACATACATAAATATCACTATCTGAAAGAACATTGTCAGCTAAAATCTCTTTTACAAGCATTTGATTTTCATCAGAATATAACGTCAAGTAAGTAGTGTCTTCCATCGTTGACAGTAACTCACGAACATCGTTATCGAATGCGTGCAAAGCTTTATTTCTTGAGCCATGTAAGAAAGTTACAGGTCTATTCGGAGTCGTTTTAGCAATCGTATCCAACATACTCATCATTGGTGTAATTCCCACACCACCACTGATTAAGGCTACTGGACGTGTGCTTTCTAAATCAAGATAGAAGTCACCAGCAGGAGAACTTACTTCAATGATGTCGCCAATTTGTCCGTCTTGGTGTAAGTATACAGAAGCTTTTCCGTTAGGGTTCATTTCCGCTTCTTTTTTCACTGATATACGGTATGTTTCTTGATTAGACGCTTGTGACAAACTATATTGTCGGTTTAACAAATAAGTTTCACCTGGAATGGTTAGGCGGACCGTAATGTATTGACCTGGAATAAATGTTGGAACTGCTGATTTATCTTCAGGTTGTAAATAGAATGAAGTGATGATGTCACTTTCAATAACTTTGTCAACAATTTTAAAGTTTTTAAATTCGCTAAAGCCATTCTCTTGCTCCGCAGCTTCTTTGTACATTTCATTTTCCATTTGAATAAAGACATCTGCAATTATTCCGTATGCATCCGCCCAAGCCTGAATAATTTCTTCAGTTGCCGCATCTCCTAATACTTCTTTAATTGCTTGAAGTAAATATTTACCGACAATTGGATAATGTTCAGCTTTTATGCCTAAAGACCTGTGCTTTTGAGCAATTTGTTTTACTGCAGGAATTAATACACCCAAATTATCAATGTGCAAAGCAGCTGCGTAAACAGTATTAGCAAGAGCCGTTTGTTGACGTCCTTGCTTCTGGTTAGCGTGATTAAAGAAATTAAGTAATTCTGGATGAGCAATGAATAAATTTTTATAAAAAACGGTTGTTATATCTACCCCTCTATCAGCTAAAATTGGAGCTGTTGACTTAACGATGTCGATTGCTTTTTGAGATAACATGTTTGTTTCCTCCTCTATATCTTTTATTAATCTAACCATACGCTTGAACTTTCGTTAAAGCAATATATTAAATACATCTTTAATATTTCAGACACATTTCTTTCACCTATTGGACATAATCGTTATAATAATGAATGGAAAGTGCGGTGATCGCTTGCGGTTAACAATGTACACAGATTTTTCACTTCGCGTATTGATGTACGTGGGAACAAAAAAAAAATCTGAACTATCGACTATACAAGAGATTTCAACGGCATACGGCATATCGAAAAATCATTTAATGAAAGTCACATATGAGTTAGGCAAACATGGTTATATTGAAACAGTCCGTGGACGAGGAGGCGGGATACGTCTTGCCTTTGCACCCGAAGATATTAATATTGGAGAAGTCGTTCGGAAAACAGAAGACGACTTTAATTTAGTTGAATGTTTTAATTGTACAACGAACCAATGTGTTATTACGCCCGTTTGTAAATTAAGAAACGCATTACATCAAGCACTCGCTGCTTATTTAGCTGTACTTGACGGATATAATTTAGTAGATTTATTAGGTAACAAGGAACAGCTTGGTGCCATTTTGTTTAAGTAATAGTATGATAAAAGAGACAAAAAGTTTTTATTATTATTGGAGGATACACATGGAAAAGGTATATATAATAGGACATAAAAATCCAGATACAGACTCGATTTCTTCTGCAATTGTTTATGCATATTTAAAGCGTGAATTAGGAATGAATGCAGAAGCAGTTTGCTTAGGAGTAATACAAGACGAAACAATATTTGCTTTAGATAAATTTGGTTTTGATGCACCACGATTAATAAAAACAGCGTCACCTGATGTGAAACATGTAATTTTAGTTGATCACAACGAAAAACAACAAAGTGTGGACGATATTGATGAAGTTGAAGTGATTGAAGTCGTTGATCATCACCGTATTGCAAACTTTGAAACAACCAATCCATTGTATTTTCGTGCGGAGCCAGTAGGTTGTACTGCTACAATTCTGAACAAGCTATTTAAAGAAAATGGAGTAGAGATTCCAACAAATATTGCTGGATTAATGCTATCTGCAATAATTTCGGATTCCTTGTTATTTAAATCACCAACTTGCACAACACAAGACATTGCAGCTGCTAAAGAACTCGAAGTGATTGCGGGTGTGGATGCTTTAGAGTATGGTTTAGCCATGTTAAAAGCAGGTGCTGATCTAAGCAAAAAAACGATTGAAGAATTGTTATCACTTGATGCAAAAGAATTTGGCATTGGTAATTATAAAGTAGAAATAGCCCAAGTAAATGCAGTTGACGTTAACGATGTCATCGGTCGACAAACTGAATTGGAAGATTTAATTACCCGTACTATTGCTGAAAAAGGACTCGATTTATTCATCTTCGTCGTAACAGATATTATAAATAACGACTCTGTAGTACTTACGTTAGGAAACCAGGCAGAAAAAGCAGAAAAAGCATTCGGCGTAACTTTCGTCAACAATATAGCGTTACTTAAAGGCGTTGTATCACGTAAGAAACAAGTGGTACCAGTTTTAACTGAAGCATTCAGTGAATAAGAAATACAAGCAAGCACTTGAAGTTAGACACGAATAAGAAAGGGGGCTGTCCCGAAATTCATTTAAAATGACTTTTATGATCAGCCCTCTTTACAATTAAAATGACTTTGTTATAAAAATTTAGTGATTTCCAGCTATCACTTGGAAGTCGCCTACTTTGTTTCTTCCTAATTATATGGATGACAGCTAATGCATTACACTCTATACAAAAACGAGCATCCTTTCCTCGAATTAATGAGGAAAGGATGCTCGTTTTTGTTGTATATTAAGTGACTATATCAAGAAGCCTTTCACAGTAGTTATAAAATCGAAGTGAAAAGTTCTAGCTAAAGAATCTCCACTTCCACCAGAAGTTTTTGTCCTTTCGCGACTACTTAAGCAGGAACGGTCACGAGTGATTGATTATTTTTAGACCTCGTCCTAATTCCTTTGATAGCTTTAATGATAAAACTACCAATAACAATGACAAAAATAATGGGAAAAAACAAACCCAATGCCACCACCTTTAAACCATAAAAAGTCCATTTAATCTCGCCCTTACCTATCTATTAACACGCAAAAGGAGTAAAATAGTTTCAATATTAAAAAGAAGGTGACACTTTGATTCGCTATCCAAATGCACTTATACAAGGTCAAACAATTGGTATTACTGCACCATCATCAGGTGTGAAAAGGGAATTGCATAATTTAATTCTCGAAAGCAAAAAGCAATTTGAAAATCATGGTTACAAGATTGAAATCGGAGAGACTGTTTGGACACAGGACAAAGCTGAGTCAGCGACGAAAGAAAAAAGAGCCACTGAATTGAATTTGATGCTTCAAAACCATGAAATCAAAGCTGTTATTCCACCATGGGGAGGAGAGATCCTTCAAGAGATTTTACCTCTTATTGACTGGGACAAAATCGAACCTAAATGGGTGCTAGGGTATTCAGATACGAGTACACTACTGTTTTCGTTAACCTTAAAAACTGGTATTGCTACTGCACATGGAACAAATTTAGTCGATCTACGAAGTGGCGTATGGGATTCAACGACAAGTAAATTTTTAGAAGTACTCTCTTCCGAAGAAGGCGCGATAATTCATCAAATGTCGTCTTCCCACTATCAATCTAAATGGGCACATGACAAACCAGCAGATCCTTATGTATTTAAATTAGACACTCAATCAAAGTGGGAAACTGTCGGAAATCAATCAGTAGAAATGAATGGAAGACTGCTAGGCGGATGCATGGACACGATACATCATTTAGTTGGTACCCCATATGGCGATGTGCGCGATTTCCAGGATAAACATATACAAAATGCACCAATTTTGTGGTATCTTGAAAATTGCAATATGTCTGCAACAGAATTTCATCGTTCATTATTACAAATGCAGCAAGCTGGATGGTTCGATCTCTCAGCGGGCATCATTTTCGGACGCACATCTGCAGGCCAAGAAGTGGATGGATTCACGACTCTAGATGCTCTTGAAAGACTAGCTGAAGCGACAAGTTTACCAATCATTTATAACGCCGATATCGGTCACGTGCCACCACAATTGACTTTTGTTAACGGTGCATATGCCGAAGTAAAATATTCTGACGGCCAAGGTGAAATGACCATGTATTTAAAGCAATAAAAAAACTGTTCTTCTCAAGGTGATTGAGATGAACAGTTTTTTTACACTGGTAAGACAAAAGGCTTGATCAGAACGAATTTCCTGCTGAGTGAGGGAAAAGTTCTCCGGAATCACAAGATTTGAATAGAAGGTTATATCAATCTTGAGGTTATGGTGTAGTAAGTTTACAGTCCAAAGCGATCCGGAAACTCAGTTGGAAAACCACTTTCTACTAACACTCAATTATTAGTAATTGCTTAAAAGAACCGGGCGTATTTTAGTACGGTGTTTTATTGACTGACTTTTGATCATCTAACTATAGGGGTTTCTAACTTATTTTAATTGAAAAGAAGATTTTCCAAGCTGACTACCAAATAAGGACGTCGGTTTCAGCAAGTATGCGCATTTTCATTGGGATATAATGGTCATTATTTACTGACCTGAATCCGTGACCAAGGTG
>NZ_ALJG01000326.1 GCF_000286315.1 Paenisporosarcina sp. TG20
AACGGAAATCATAACCGGAAACCAAAGTTGATACTGTGTACTTTCTTAAAGGACCGGGCTTACTTTGCCCGGTTTTTTTTATTTTAACTAGCTATATTGTATATTAGCATCTTTAGATTTACTTATGAACATGAATCACTTTCTTTGCATATATTTAAGGAGATGAACATGGAGGAGGAGTCATATGTTGCTATCAGAAATGGCAGTGAAAGAATTAATTCAAATTGAAGATGGTAAACGCTTCGGGTTACTTGCTGACACTGAATTACTTTTTGAGCCTACAAGTGGGAAAATCATTGGATTTCTCGTATTAAAAGAACAAGGAAATCGACCATTTAAAGCAAAGCAATCACACCAAAGCGTCTATATTGCATGGGAAGACATTGTCCTCATCGGTGAAGATCGAATTCTCTTTACAAAAACGTCTCATTTAAATGCAGAACAATCAGTATGACGCATCTTAAGTGGTGTGTGATTGGAACTGATCCACGTATGGAAAAGCTTTCAATTTTCTTAAAAGAGTTAAACGTTGAAGTATTATATCTACAAACAAAAGCGTGGAGTTACCAAGTGGAAAGAGATCTTTTAACATTTCAACCAGATATCTTAGTACTACCTATTCAGCCGCTACAAATTGTTACCGATACAGTTAGTTTAGATTATTTTAAGACAGTGAAAAAATGTTTTGTGGGCAAATTATCTCCAGAATGGACACGCTTTTTCGAAGCAAGCGAGTTAGACGTAGAGCCGTATCTTGAGAATGAACAGTTTATTTGGTTAAATGCAAAGTTAACTGCAGAAGGATTTATTGCAGCTTATTATTTAGAAGAACATGAAATGGTTGCAGGAAAGCATTTCATGATTTCAGGTTTTGGGCGAGTTGCAAAACTACTAGCAACTCAACTTAAGCGAATGGATGCTCACCCTACAATTGTCGTTCGTTCATCAATTCAATTAGCGGAAGCACAAGCTATGGGGTATGAGACAAGAAAATTAGAGCAGGGCATAACTTGTGACCAATCAATATTTGTTAACACGATTCCCGCTAAATGGTTAACAAAAGACTTTTCCTCGTTATTAACGTCGTGTCAACGCTTTTATGATATTGCATCTTCACCAGGTTGCTCCGCTTTAGATGAAACTCATTCAGACATTTATAAACTCTATACATCTTTACCAGGACAGTTTTTAGAAAAAGACGCAGCTAAATTACTTTTTAAATGTGTTACCGAATCAGTAAAACAGCTAAAAGGAGGAACGTTGTGTTAAAAGGTAAGCGAATAGGTTTTGGAATAACTGCTTCACATTGTACGTACGAAGAAGTGGTGCCAAAAATTAATGTGTTAAGAGAACAAGGAGCTATTGTAGTTCCAATTGTGTCACATTCTGTATTGGTGGCAGCAACTCGCTTTGGAACTGGCGAAGAATGGGTGAAAAAAATTGAAGCAGCTGCTGGTGCAAAAATTATCTCATCAATTGTAGATGCTGAACCCCTTGGTCCAAAAACACCTGTAGATTGTATGGTGATTGCCCCAATGACTGGGAATTCCATTAGTCGTTTTGCTAATGCAGCAACTGATTCGCCGGTGTTAATGGCAGCTAAAGCAACAATGAGAAATGGTTCACCAGTAGTCATTGGAATCTCAACAAACGATGCACTTGGATTAAATGGCGTCAACGTGATGAAACTATTAAATGCTAAACACATTTATTTCATCCCATTCGGTCAAGATGACCCCATTAAAAAACCAAATTCACTCGTCTCAGATTTTAATTATATTGTTCCTACAATAGTTAAAGCGATTGAACACCAACAACTTCAACCTTTATTAATACAACACGGGCAATCAACATGATTTATAAGCACAACGGCGTAGTATTATGATACAATACCGTCATTATGACCAATTAATATTAATTGTCTAGAGGGAGTGAGTGTGTGATGTCTAAAAGTTATATAGTTGCAGTAGTGGGCGCAACAGGAGCAGTTGGAGAAAAAATGATGGATCAATTAGTTAAACGCAATTTTCCAATTAAACAAATAAAATTCTTAGCTTCTAAGCGGTCTGCTGGAAAAATCATCGAATTCAAAGGGCAATCATACACCATTGAAGAAGCAACGCCAGAAGCATTTGACGGGGTAGAGATTGCTTTATTTAGTGCGGGAGGATCAGTTTCCAAAGCGTTAGCTCCTGAGGCTGTAAAGCGTGGCGCAGTAGTTATAGATAACACGAGTGCATTTCGGATGGAAAATGATATTCCACTTGTTGTTCCGGAAGTAAATCGACAAGATTTAAAAACACACTCAGGAATAATTGCAAATCCCAATTGCTCAACAATCCAAATGGTGTGTGCTCTAAATCCTATAAGGGATGCATTTGGTTTAAATCAGGTGATTGTTTCTACTTATCAGGCTGTATCTGGTGCTGGAGCAATTGCAATAAATGAGCTTGAAGCACAAAGTGGAACATTTGGTGAAACAAGAAATGTCAATGCACAAGTGCTACCTGTTAAAAATTCTGAAATACATTATCCCATTGCATTCAATGTTATCCCACAAATTGATGTATTTGATGACAATGGTTATACGTTAGAAGAAATGAAAATGATTAATGAGACGAAGAAAATTTTGCATATGCCTAGTCTTTCAGTAGCGGCTACATGTGTACGTTTACCTGTTGTTTCAGGGCATTCTGAGTCTGTTTACATTGAAGTGGATAAAGAAGGGGTTACCGTTTCAGATATTCGCTCCATTTTGGACTCAGCAAAAGGGATTAAAGTTCTTGATAACCCAGCAAAGCAAGAGTATCCAATGCCTTTATTTGCTGAAGGTGAAGATGACGTATTTGTAGGACGTATTAGAAGAGATTTATCAAACGATAAAGGATTCCATTTATGGATTGTTGCTGACAATCTCTTGAAGGGTGCAGCGCTAAATTCAATTCAAATTGCAGAAGCTTTGATTGAAGACGGCATTTTATAATAGGAGGGATTCATATACAAATTGGGCGCGTATCAACTGCAATGATTACCCCATTCTCAACTGATCAATCAATCAATTATGAAATGGTCGCACAATTAATTGAACACTTAATATCAACAGGAACAGACTCGCTAGTTATTTGTGGGACTACAGGCGAATCACCAACCTTAACTTCAAAAGAAAAAGCGGAACTCATTCGCTTTACGGTTAAATCTGTTAGAAATCGAATTCCAGTTATTGCTGGAACAGGATGCAATAGCACTAGAGCTTCTATAGAGTTAACGAAAATAGCAGATAAAGCTGGTGTAGATGGTATTATGCTAGTTACTCCATATTATAATAAACCCGATCAACGTGGTATGTTTGAACATTTTAAAGCAATTGCTAATGAAACGAAGTTACCAATTTTACTTTACAATATACCAGGTCGTTCTGTTGTCAACATGTTACCAGAAACGGTATTAAAGCTTAGTGAAATACCAAATATTCAAGCTATTAAAGAAGCAGGTGGCAATTTAGAACAAATGTCTGACATTATTGCAGGAAGTCATGAAGACTTTATGGTTTATAGTGGAGATGATGGGTTAACATTGCCGCTCCTATCAATTGGTGGTGTAGGTGTAGTGTCAGTTGCTTCTCACGTTGTTGGGTCTGACATGCAAAAATTAATAAAAGCATTTGAAGAAGGAAGACATAATGATGCAGCTGTTATTCATCATGCAATGTTGCCATTAATCAGAGCGATATTTGCAAAACCAAATCCGGTACCTATTAAATATGCATTAGGAAAAATAGGATTAGATGTAGGTTCTGTACGTTTACCACTTGTAGATATGACAAGTAAAGAACAACAAAATTTTGATGCTGCTTGGGAAGAATATGAACAAAAAAGTAAGAATTTTAAATAGTTTTTTAAAGGTCAGTGCATGACTGACCTTTTTTTTGTTTGTACTGTTGTCATACGTCCCGTATAATGAAATTAGTGGCAGTTGATCGGTTTAATTTTTAGGAGGAAAGCACGTGACAAAAACAATTAATGAAATTATTCGAATTATCCCCCTCGGTGGAGTTGGGGAAGTCGGAAAAGCGATGTATGTAGTAGAAATTGATGAAGAAATCTTTGTAGTTGACAGCGGACTTATGTTTCCTGAAAATGAAATGCTTGGAATAGATATAGTTATTCCAGACGTAACATACTTAGAAGAAAATAAAGCACGGATAAAAGGTATATTTTTAACCCATGGACACGAAGATGCAATAGGGTCCATTTCGTATTTGCTAAATAAGATTCAAGCCCCAGTTTACGGCTCTCGTCTAACGATCGCTTTAGCAAAAGAACATTTAAAAGAATTACCAGCAGCTCAACCTGTTAAATTCTTTGAAGTAACTAATAAAAGTCGTATGAACTTTAAAACGACTCACGTGACATTTTTCCATACAACTCATAGTATTCCAGATTCTTTAGGTATTGTCTTCCATACTTCTGAAGGAGCAATTGTTCATACGGGAGAATTTAAATTTGACCAATCTGCTAAAGGAAGCTATCGTCCAGACCTTGCTAGAATGGCGAATCTTGGTGAAGAAGGCGTATTTATATTAATGTCAGACTCAACAGAAGCAGAACGACCAGGCTACACAGTTTCTGAATCAGTCATTGAAGAGCATCTATCGGAAACTTTCCATGGAGCTAAAGGACGTATTCTAGTATCATTATTTTCGTCAAACTTTATTCGTATTCAACAAGTATTTGACATGGCACTCGAATCTCGTCGGAAAGTTGCAGTAGTCGGAAGAACATTGGAAAACGTATTTGAAGTAGGAAAGCGATTAGATTATTTGAAGATCGATGAAGAAACGTTAATCTCGATTAAAGATATCGGTAATTATACAGATGATGAAGTAGTAGTTATTGTTTCAGGTAATCAAGGAGAACCCCTAGAAGCTCTTGAAAAAATGGTTAAAAAGCAGCATAAAGATGTAAAAATTAAAGATACAGATACAGTCTTAATTACATTCACTCCTTCTCCAGGAATGGAAGTTGCGATGTTCAAAACGATGAATTATATTGCAAAAGCAGGGGCGAATGTGTTAACTGCAAATGAAAAAGTACATGTATCTGGACATGGTAGTCAAGAAGATTTAAAAATGATGTTAAACTTAATGAAACCTAAATACTTTATTCCCATACAGGGTGAATTCCGCATGTTAATGGCTCACTCGAAGTTAGCTCAAGCTGTTGGATTAACAAAAGCTCAAATCTTTATTGCTGATAAGGGTGATGTTGTTGAGTATAATGGTGGAAAAGTACGGATGAGTGGACGTGTACAAGCTGGTAACATCTTGATTGATGGAATTGGTATCGGTGATGTAGGGAACATCGTATTACGCGATCGTAAGCTATTATCACAAGACGGTATATTTATTGTCACTGTCACATTAAACCGTGCACAAAAGAAAATCGCCTCTGGTCCAGAAATCTTATCACGTGGATTTGTCTATGTTCGTGAGTCTGAAGAATTAATGAAAGAGTCTGAAGAATTGGTGAAGAAGATTGTTGATAAATATGTAGTCAAAGAAACATTTGAATGGACAAATATCAAACAAGAAATACGCGATACTTTAAACTCATATTTATATCAAAAAACGAAAAGGCGTCCCATGATTATCCCAATTATTATGGAATACTAAGGCTAAAAAGCGGAAGGATTTCCATGCCATTATACCGGCAGGAAATCCTTTTTTCTTTTGAAATGAGAGAAGGCGACAGGTATGGCAAGAAAAGCTGCAAAAGTGGTGAAAAAAACTATAAATCCATTGATGTTTGAAATTTTCGGATTATTGTTAATTGGTCTTGGAATTATTACTTTTTTTGAATTGGGTTCTGTTGGATTTGGTTTATCTTCGATAGCGCGCTTTTTGTTTGGGAATTGGCATCTAGCATTACCATTATTATGTATTGTAGTTGCACTTATAATGATGATTAAAAGGGCTGTCCCGGGATGGAACCACCGGATTATAACAGGGTTTTTATGTATTTTGGCTGGTATGACAATTTTTAGTCACTTGATTTTATTTGAACAACTTTTTCAAAGTGGTGCACTTGTTAGTGAGTCAGTACTTCGAGAAACTTGGAGAATATTAATTGAAAGCGATGGAATTGCCAACCGTAATCAATTTTTAGGTGGAGGCATGGTAGGTGCATTCTTATTTGCCACATTCCATGTTTTATTTGATGCTGGAGGCGCTACAATAGCAGCTTGGTTGTTATTAATAATTGGATTTATTTTGCTTTCAGGAGTAGCACTTGTACCTTATTTAGTAAGTCAAATTCCACAGTGGAAGAAAAATTGGATAGCAATGAGAGCGAAAAACAAAAAAGACAAGGCGGCAGCTGCTTCAAAAGGCCAGAGAACAAGTGAAAGACGTAAGAAATCGAATAATTCACCTTCTACTGCACAAGATATAGAAGTAGCAGCAACAGAAATAGAACTCGAACATGTTTCACCAATTATATCTGCCTTCACTGAACGAGCCGAAAAAAAGGTGGAAATTCAACCTGAACCAGAAATAGAGTCACAAAATGAGTTATCTGAAAAAGCCTTTGAATCTGTATCTGAAGCTGTATTGGAAAATGAAGATTATCAATTACCATCAATATCGTTGTTAAGTGCTCCACCTTATAGTGATCAAAGTGGTGAATATTCATTAATCCAAACCAATGCTAAAAAATTAGAAAAGACCTTTCACAGCTTTGGAGTTAAAGCACGTGTAACTCAAGTCCATCTTGGGCCAGCTGTGACGAAATATGAAGTATTACCTGATGCAGGAGTTAAAGTAAGCAAAATTGTTAGTCTCAGTGATGATTTAGCTTTAGCATTAGCAGCTCGTGATATCCGTATTGAAGCGCCGATACCTGGAAAATCAGCAATTGGAATTGAAGTACCAAATAAAGAAGTGGCTATTGTGAGTCTGCGGGAAGTTTTAGAAGCAAAAGAAAACAACAAGCCTGAAGCAAAATTGTTGATTGGTTTAGGACGTGACATTACAGGTGAAGCAGTTCTTGCAGAATTAAATAAAATGCCGCATTTACTAGTTGCTGGTTCAACAGGTAGTGGGAAAAGTGTCTGTATCAATGGCATTATTGTAAGTATCATCATGCGGGCGAAACCACATGAAGTTAAAATGATGATGATAGATCCGAAAATGGTGGAATTAAATGTCTATAACGGAATTCCACATTTATTAGCACCTGTTGTGACAGATCCTAGAAAAGCTTCTCAAGCACTTAAAAAAGTTGTGTCAGAAATGGAACGTCGTTATGATTTATTTTCACATACTGGAATGCGTAATATCGAAGGATACAATGAACATATTCAAAATTGGAATGAAGAAAATGAAGAAAAACATCCAAAGTTGCCATATATCGTTGTGATTGTAGATGAATTAGCAGATTTAATGATGGTTGCATCTAACGATGTAGAGGATTCTATTACGCGATTAGCACAAATGGCTCGTGCAGCGGGAATTCATTTAATAATTGCAACACAAAGACCAAGTGTAGATGTTATTACAGGAGTAATTAAAGCTAACATTCCTTCGAGAATTGCGTTTGCTGTATCTTCTTCCATCGATTCTCGGACCATATTAGATATGGGTGGAGCAGAGAAGTTACTAGGACGTGGGGATATGCTATTTTTAGCAGCAGGTGCATCCAAGCCTGTACGAGTGCAAGGTGCTTACTTATCTGATCAGGAAGTAGAAAAAATTGTTGATTTTGTAATTGAACAGCAAAAAGCTCAATATCAAGAGGAAATGATTCCAAGCGATGTTGAAGAAGTTCCTAAAGATGAACAAACGGACGATTTATATGATGAAGCAGTTCAATTAGTGACTGATATGCAAACGGCTTCAGTATCTCTTTTGCAAAGAAGATTCCGTGTTGGCTACTCTAGAGCGGCCCGTATTATTGATCAAATGGAAGCGCGAGGAGTAGTTGGTGGATATGAAGGAAGTAAACCTAGACAAGTACTCCAAGCAAAACATGATGATACAATTTAACTAGTGAATATCAAACTAATTTAAAAAATGATCTAAATTGTATTTATTAAAATCAATAAAAGTGATATAGTAGTTTTGATTAGTAGGAAAGTTTTACATCAGATGTCTGATCTCTACTGTTGGCGGTGATATTATATGACTATAAGAATTGATTCTCGTCATTTGTACCTACAAGTGATTGATCGTCTGAAAGACGATATTGCAAAAGGCGTGTTTCAAGAAAAGGAAAAACTTCCTTCAGAATTTGAACTTGCCAAATCACTTGGAGTAAGTCGTGCAACACTTCGTGAAGCACTTAGACTGTTGGAAGAAGAAAATGTCATCGTCAGACGTCATGGAGTAGGTACATTTGTTAATCCAAAACCTCTCTTTACATCAGGTATTGAACATTTAACGAGTGTATCTTCTATGATTCGTTCAGCGGGAATGGAACCGGGGACTATTTATTTGAGTTCTTCTAAGTCATTTCCGTCTGAAAAAGATATAGAGCGCTTTCAATGTGAAAAGGACGAGCAAGTTATTTCAATTGAACGTGTAAGAACAGCTAACGGAGAACCTGTTGTATATTGTGTGGATAAAGTACCCTCAAAGTATTTGCCTTCTGATTTTTTGAGAAGACAAGAAGGTTCAATTTTCGCTGCAATAGAGGAAACAGGAAATATTCGTGTGACTCATGCTGTTGCTTTTATCGATCCGTCAGGTTTTCACGCTGTAGCTTCACCAATATTGGAATGTAAACCTGAAACCGCGTTACTTGTTCTAACACAACTCCATTATGATGATAACGATCAAGTGGTATTATTTTCAAAAAACTATTTTAAAGCTGATAAATTCAGTTTTCATGTAGTACGTAAACGGGTGTAAAACAGAAATTTCCTGCTAATAGTATAAAAAACATATTTTGGGGGTCTCAAATTGACGAAACGAAAATTTGGTTTAGCTTTATCCATGGTATTAGCTGCTGGTACAATTTTAGGTGCTTGTGGTGCTGCTGAAGAAGAAACTCCAGAAGGTACTACTGGAGATACAACTGGTGGAGAGACAGAAGAAAGCAAGTTCTCTGTAGCAATGGTTACTGACATTGGTGGAGTAGATGATAAGTCATTTAACCAATCAGCTTGGGAAGGTATAGAAAAATTCGGTGAAGATAACGGACTTGAAAAAGGCGACGGTGGATATGATTACTTACAGTCAAAATCTGACGCTGACTATAACACAAACTTAAACAAGTTAGTGCGCCGTGACTTTGACCTAGTATTTGGTATTGGTTTCTTAATGGAAGATGCAGTAAATACTATCGCTAGTCAACAAACTGATGCACAACTTGCTATTATTGATGCAGTAGTGGATCAACCAAATGTTGCTTCTGTTTTATTCAAAGAGCAAGAAGGTTCTTATCTTGCAGGTGTTGCTGCTGCATTAATGACTAAATCGAAAAAAATTGGATTCGTTGGAGGAATGGAAATTCCTGTTATTGAACGTTTTGAAGCTGGTTTCTTAGCTGGCGTTGCCGCTGTAGATCCAAGCATCGTAGTTGATGTTCAATATACTGGAGCATTTGACAAAGCTGAGCTTGGTAAAACTACTGCTAACCGTATGTACTCTTCAGGCGTAGATATTATTTTCCACGCTGCTGGTGGTACTGGTAACGGTGTGTTCTCTGAAGCAAAAGAATTAAAAACTAAAGATCCTGACGCATATGTTTGGGTAATCGGTGTAGACTCTGACCAATACGAAGAGGGCAAAGTAGGCGATACAAACATAACGTTAACATCTATGTTAAAACGTGTTGATATAGCTGTACAAAACCTTTCTAACTTAGCTATGGAAGGCAACTTCCCTGGTGGAGAAACAACAGTTTATGGTTTAGTTGAAGAAGGCGTTGGTTTAGCTGATTCTCGTGGAGCAATTCCTGAAGACGTGTTAGCACAAATTGATGAGTATGCTAAGAAGATTGTTGATGGCGAAGTAGTAGTTCCTGAAACTGTAGAGTAGTAAATAACTGAAATTAATCATCATAAAGACTGAACGTCTGGTCTTTATGGTGTTTTTATTGGTATTACTAAATTACTAAAGGAAAGGTTTTTCTTTTGAAACCTTTCCTTTATTAATTTAATTTTAAAAAGTGCCCAAGGGAGTGAATATATTGGAACACGTGATTGAAATGCTTAATATTCGTAAAGAGTTTGGGAATTTTGTTGCTAATGATAACATTACCCTTCAGCTTAAAAAAGGTGAAATTCATGCACTTCTCGGTGAGAATGGTGCAGGGAAATCTACATTGATGAACGTACTTTTCGGTCTTTACCAACCAGAAGGTGGAAAAATCCTTGTTCGTGGTCAAGAAGTAAAGATTACAGATCCGAATGTAGCGAATAATTTAGGGATTGGGATGGTTCATCAACATTTCATGTTGGTTGAAGATTTTTCTGTTACAGAAAACATTATCTTGGGAAGCGAACCGACCAAGGGTGGTATGATTTCAATTAATATAGCAGCTAAAAAAGTACTAGAGCTTTCTGAATTATATGGTTTAGATGTAGATCCGTTCGCAAAAATCAGAGATATTTCAGTGGGTATGCAACAACGTGTTGAGATACTAAAAACACTGTATCGTGGAGCTGAAATTTTAATTTTTGATGAACCTACCTCTTCTTTAACACCACAGGAAATCAAAGAATTAATCCAAATCATGCATCGTTTAATTGAAGAAGGAAAGTCAATTATTTTAATTACACATAAATTAAAAGAAATTATGGACGTTTCTGATCGGGTCACTGTTATTCGGAAAGGACAAGGGATTGGCACCGTAGTAACAACCGAAACAAGTCCAGATGAACTTGCTTCACTAATGGTAGGGCGCCAAGTGGAGTTCAAGACCGAAAAAATCCCAGCAAATCCAACGACTAATGTATTAGAAATAGTAGATTTAGTTGTAACTGATTACCGTGGCATTAAAAAAGTAAAAAGTCTTAATCTAAGTGTCCGTAAAGGTGAAATTTTAGGTATTGCTGGAATTGACGGAAATGGACAAACTGAATTAATTGAAGCAATTACTGGATTGCGAAAAGTTAAAAGCGGTCAAGTCTTATTGAATGGACAAGATATTACAGGAAAACGTCCACGTCATATTACGGAGGCAGGTGTTGGTCATATTCCTCAAGACCGACATAAGCACGGACTAGTATTAGACTTTTCTATCGGACATAATATCGCCTTGCAAACGTATTATAAATCTCCTATTTCAAAACAAGGATTTATAAACTATAAAACTATTTCAAAAAAAGCAAATGAAATTATTCAGAAATATGATGTTCGGACACAAGGAGATCATGAGCCTGCACGAGCATTGTCTGGTGGTAACCAACAAAAAGCAATCATTGGTCGGGAAATTGATCGAAATCCTGATTTATTAATTGCTGCATTGCCAACACGTGGTTTAGACGTTGGAGCAATTGAATTTATTCATCAAAGCTTAATTGAACAGCGTGATAATGGTAAAGCTGTTTTGTTAATATCTTTTGAATTAGACGAAGTAATGAATGTTTCTGACCGTATTGCGGTTATATTTGATGGTGAAATAGTGGATACACTGGATCCTCTTCAGACGAGTGAACAGGAACTTGGTTTGTTAATGGCCGGTCAAACAAAAAAAGGCACTAAATCAAATCAAATGAAAGAGGGGGACAGTTCGAATGTCTAATCGTATTGTTAACATTCTAGTTCCCGTAATTTCGGTTATATTAGGTTTACTTGTAGGAGCCATTGTAATGTTGGTCAGTGGGTATAATCCAATTGAAGGCTATGCAGCTTTATGGAATGGGATTTTTGGGGATATCTATTCTATTGGCGAAACAATTCGTCAAATTACGCCTTATATTCTTGCAGGATTAGCAGTTGCATTTGCTTTCCGAAGTGGGCTATTTAATATTGGTGTTGAAGGACAATTGATTGTGGGTTGGTTTGCGGCAGCATATGTAGGTATAGCTTTTGAATTGCCAAAAATGATTCACTTACCACTTGCTATACTTGCAGCAGCAGCAGCAGGTGCACTATGGGGATTCATTCCAGGACTATTAAAAGCTAAGTTTAAAGTTCACGAGGTAATTGTAACAATCATGATGAACTATATTGCTCTTCATACTTCAAATGCTTTGGTGCGAGCAGTTTCTGACGGAGATGCCAATACGGGTTCGATTCATCAAACGGCTTCCCTTAGTTCGAGATTTTTGGAAAACATGACAGATTTTTCTCGTTTACACTTTGGGATTCTAATTGCTCTTGCCATGGTATTATTAATGTGGTTGATTTTAGAGAAGACCACTCTTGGTTTTGAGTTAAAAGCAGTTGGATTAAACCAACACGCTTCAGAATATGCAGGTATGAATGTAAATAAAAATATTATCCTAGCAATGGTCATTTCGGGTGTATTTGCTGGTCTAGCAGGAGCGATGGAAGCTCTTGGCACATTTGGTTTTGTGTCAGTAAAAGGTGGTTTTACAGGGATAGGATTCGACGGAATCGCCGTGGCGCTTCTAGGTGCAAGTACACCACTTGGGGTCATATTTGGTGCAACATTGTTTGGTTCACTAAAGTATGGTGCCACCAATATGCCAAATGCAGCTGATATTCCTGAAGAAATCGTGTCAATCATAATCGCTATTATTATTTTCTTTGTAGCCTCTGGTTATGTCATACGTTTATTTGTAGAGCGCTTAGGCAAGAAAAAGGAGGCGAAGTAATATGAACTTTATAGTGAGTCTCTTAGAAATATTATACTTTCTTGTTCCTGTTGCAATTGCATATGCAGCACCTCTTATTTTAACGGCTATTGGTGGAGTGTTTTCTGAACGATCTGGTGTGGTCAACATTGGATTAGAGGGACTCATGGTAGTGGGTGCATTTGTTGGAGTTGTATTTAACTTAACTTTTGCTCATATTTTTGGTTCAAGCACACCGTGGATGGCACTTGTAGCAGCAATGCTCATCGCTGCAGTGTTCTCTTTATTACATGCTGTGGCATCTGTATCATTTAGAGCGGACCAAGTGGTCTCAGGGGTTGCTATAAACTTATTAGCAATAGGCCTGTGTTTGTTCCTTGTTAAAATGATTTATGATAAAGGACAAACAGATTTCGTTCAAGAACGATTTTTGAGAGATAGCATTCCTTTATTAGAGAAGATTCCTATTATAGGACCAATGTTTTTCCAAAATGTTTATGGAACTTCAGTTTTAGCAATTTCTATTGCAATTCTTGCATGGATTGTTTTATATTACACACCTTTTGGTTTACGTCTTCGTGCAGTAGGAGAGCATCCAATGGCTGCTGATACTATGGGGATTAATGTAACACGTATGCGCTATATCGCTGTAATGATTTCGGGTGGCTTGGCTGGTATTGGTGGTGCGATTTATTCTCAGTCAATCTCTCAAGACTTTGGACATGCAACTATTAATGGACAAGGATTCATGGCACTTGCAGCTTTGATATTCGGAAAATGGCATCCGCTTGGAGCTATGGGTGCAGCTTTATTCTTCGGTTTTGCTCAAGCGTTAAGTATTGTTGGGGATTCTATTCCGTATATTCGAGATGTACCTAATGTCTTCTTATTAATTTTGCCGTATGTGCTAACGATTTTAGCTTTAGCAGGCTTCATAGGAAAAGCGAATGCTCCAAAAGCTTTAGGTACTCCTTACATTAAAGGGAAACGATAAATAGATCTCAAAGGACTAGGCAAATTGCCTAGTCCTTTTTTTGCACGCTATTTGCAATCATTTACAAGCTACATGTATAGTAAAAGATATGGTTTGGCATATTAATGTAATAGGAGGGATTTCGATGTTTCAATCAAACGAGTTACAACAAGGAATTCACTTGCATATTCGTCCAACGGATCAATTTAAAACTGTGAATTTTGCTATAAAGTTTAAACAGGGGTTAACAAATCAGTCAGCATCAGAACGCTCTGTACTGGCTAATGTGTTATTACACAGCAATGAACTTTTTCCATCTAACCCCGCATTTCAGAGTCACTTAGATGAACTTTATGGTGCAACTATGTTTTTGGATTCTAGCAAGAAAGGCAACGATCATACTATCACTTTGCTCGCTGAATCGGTAAATGATCAATATTTAGCAAATGGCACTGGTCAAGTTCTAGACCAAACACTAAAATTATTAGAAACTCTGTTATTTAAACCAAACCTTGAACAAGGAACTTTTAAAGAGTCAATTGTTAAACGTGAAAAATCATCAGTGACTGAACGAATTGAGTCTCTTTACGATGATAAAACGCGATATGCACAGCATAGATTAGTCAAATTAATGCGTCCAAATCACCCTGCTTCCATTTCTGCAAATGGAACAATTGAGGATGTTTCTGCTATTACCAATGAGTCGCTTTTTGTTGCTTATAAAAAAATGATTGAAGAAGATCAGGTAGATATTTATGTTGTGGGTGATATTGATGTGGATGAAATGACTTCAAAATTAAAACAAGCATTTCCGTTTCCTTCACGTAACATTAAACCAAAAAATATCCATGAAAATGTACAACATCCGACTGTGGAGAAAGATTTTGTAAATGAATATCAAGATATGAAGCAAGGAAAGCTACACATTGGGTATAAAACTCCAGTGACATTTAGTCATCCAGATTTCCCGAAAATGCAAATTACAAATGGTATATTTGGTGGTTATCCTCACGCGAAACTTTTTATAAACGTACGTGAAAAAGAGAGCATGGCATATTATGTTTCTAGTTCATTTTCCTCAGCCTATGGACTTGTTTATGTATTAGCTGGGATAGACGCAGGAAAACTTGAAAAAGCTGTACGCTTAATTGATGAGCAACTAAATGCGATGCAAGAAGGTCAAATTACTCAAAATGAAATAAATCAAACTGTATCAATGCTTAAAAACCAATTAAAAGAGGCACTTGATTCTGCACGAGGTCAAATAGAGATTTTTGATCAATATAAGGATTTAGATGAAAAATTCTCAGTTGAAACATGGTCTGAAAAGTGGACAAAAGTCACGAAAGAAGATATTCAGGATATGGCGAAGTCAATCAACAAACAACTTGTTTATTTCTTGTCTGGAAAGGATGAAGCTGTCTCATGAAGGAACTCAATTTTAAACAATTAGACGAAAAACTATTCCATGAAAAACTTAGTAATGGATTAGAAGTATATATTTTGCCCAAAAAAGGTTTTTCCAAAACTTTTGCCACATTTACGACAAAGTATGGTGCGATTGATAGTACATTTATACCTTTAGGGAGTTCTGAAGAAGTCACTGTACCGGATGGTATTGCTCATTTCTTAGAACACAAAATGTTTGAAAAAGAACATGGGGACGTTTTTCAAAAGTTTAGCGAATTCGGTGGCTCGGCTAATGCTTTTACATCGTTTACGCGAACTGCTTATTTATTTTCTTCAACTGACCATGTATATGATAATACAGAGACGTTATTAAATTTTGTACAAGAACCATATTTCACACAAGCTACTGTAGATAAAGAAAAAGGGATAATTGGTCAAGAAATCACGATGTATGACGATCAACCTCACTGGCGTTTATATTTTGGAACAATAGAAAATATGTATAAACATCATCCTGTTAAAATTGATATTGCAGGGACGATAGCATCTATTAGTGATATTACTGCTGAACATTTGTATACATGTTATGAGACATTTTATCACCCATCAAATATGTCATTATTTGTAGTAGGCTCAGTAAACCCTGAAGAAATGATGAATTATATTCGTGAAAATCAAAATAAAAAGGAATTTTCTGAACCACAGCCAATAGTTCGTTCTTTCCCAGATGAACCTTTAGAGGTTGCCAAACGAGAAAATGTATTGTATATGGACGTTCAAAAACCCAAAGTCTACGTTGGCTTGAAAGCAAAAGAAACATCACTTCAAGGCGAAGCTATGATGAAACATGAATTAGCCATTCAATTAGCTCTTGAACTAATGTTTGGTCGCTCCTCAGACTTCTATGTAAAGGCTTATGAAAATGAATTAATTGATGAATCGTATGCATTTGATTTTACACTTGAAAAAGGATACGGATTTGCATTAATTGGTTCAGATACATCAAAGCCAAAAGAATTAATAGAAGCTGTGAAATTTGAATTAAATAAAGTTGAAGAAAAATGGCCATTTGGTCAGGTGGATGTAGAACGTGTCTGCAAAAAGAAGATTGGATATTTTTTACGCGCTTTAAACTCAGTTGAATTTATTGCTAATCAATTTACGCGTTATGCTTTTAATGGAATGAATTTATTTGACGCAGTTCCTGTATTGGAGCAAATGACTGTTGCAGATTTACAAGAAGCATTTTCTTCAATCCAAGGTGAAAGTCAACAAACTGTTTTTTCTATACTCAATAAAAAAGAGCAAACTTCTTCATGATGAAGTTTGCGTGCATATTTGGGGCATCCGGAGCAATAGGACATTCCTGTGCACACGAAATGTCAAAACAGGGTTGGAGTTTATACCTTCATTTCCATGAAAATAAACTGGCTATAGAGAAATTGTATAGAGATCTTACAAAAATTTACCCACAGCAAGAATTCCACATTATACAAGCAGACCTTGGAAACACTAAATCTGTAAATGATGTTTTATCACAACTTTTTGAAGTTCATGCAATCGTTTTTGCATCGGGGCATGCTTTGTATCAACTCCTTGAAGACACTTCTAGCCAAGAGATGAATCTAGTTTGGAGAACGCATGTGCAATCACCTATGTGGATAACCGGTCAATTAGCAACAAAATTAAGAAGGGCTAATAAATCATACATTGTTTTTATTGGTTCCATTTGGGGTGAAACAGGAGCAGCTGGGGAATCTGTCTATTCCTCAGTTAAAGGTGCTCAACATGCCTTTGTAAAAGCTTTTGCAAAAGAATCAGGACCTTCAGGCATTCGAGTCAATGCGATTGCTCCCGGACTTATCGACACGAAGATGAATGACACACTTAATGATTCAGAGAAACAAATGCTCAAGGATGACATTCCTTTAAGGCAATTTGGAACACCACAAGATGTGGCAAACCTTGTTGCTTTTTTAACAAGTGACAAAGCGGATTATATTACAGGTCAAGTGCTACGTGTCAATGGTGGTTGGTACATATAACTTCTTTTTTTTGCACATACTATTTGTGAAAAGGAGGAATGGTCATGGCTTTACTTGAAAGTTGGCAAAAATGGACTCACTTCTTAGGTGCTAATGTAATGAGTGCACAAGATACTGGAATGTCCAAAAAAGCAATTCAATCTACTGCATTTGAAATTGGTGATTATTTAGCTAAAAATGTGGATCCCAAAAATGAGCAAGAACGTGTACTTTCAGATTTATGGTCAGTTGCTTCAGCAGATGAACAACATGCACTAGCAAATATGGTTGTAAAGTTAGTTCAACAAAAAAATGTGCAATAAAAGAAAAGAAGGACATTGCTCCTTCTTTTCTTTTTTCCTTTTCTTAAGTACATAAATCAGATATGATAGAACCTATAGTAGTTTTATGCGTCTCTATAGTGAGGGACGAGTAATATGTTCTTTTCTAAATCATAAACTTAGATAGTCAGAAAGGTCGTTACATTATGCGCGAATGGTATTTTGAATACGAAATACAAAAAAACCGTCCAGGATTGCTCGGAGACATTGCTTCATTACTCGGAATGCTTCGGGTTAACATCGTTACAATTAATGGTGTAGAACAAGGAAAACGAGGAATGTTACTTCGCGCAGAAAATGATGAGCAAATTGATCGTTTTGAATTAATTGTTAATACAATGGATACGATTCGAGTAACAAAATTGCGTGCACCCAAATTACGTGATATTTTGGCTATGAGACATGGAAGATACATACAGAGGGACTTGGATGATCGGAAGACTTTTCGTTTTGTTCGCGATGAACTGGGCCTACTTGTTGATTTTATGGCAGAAATATTTAAGCAAGAAGGACACAAGTTAATTGGGATTCGAGGCATGCCACGTGTCGGTAAAACTGAATCAGTAGTTGCTGCTAGTGTAAGCGCGAACAAAAAATGGGTCTTTTTATCTTCGACTATGATTAAACAGACCGTCCGAAATCAGCTAGCAGGTGACGAATTCAGCGATAATAATATTTTTATTTTAGATGGAATTGTTACTAAAAAATCTACAGATGAACGCCATTTACAACTAGTACGTGAAATGATGCGTCTCCCAACGATCAAAGTAGTCGAACATCCAGATATGTTCATAAAGCAGTCTGAATATACAATTGAGGATTTTGACTACATAATAGAATTACGACATGAACCAGATGAAGAAATAACGTATGAAATTATGGAGAAAAATCAAATGATGTCTGAAAGAGGTAATGACTTTGGTGATGGTGATTTTAATTTTTAGCAGGCAGGTGGTATTAAATGAGTGAATTAGGAACTCGTCTGAAAGAAGCAAGAATGTCAAAAGGATACAGTTTAGATGATTTACAAGAAATAACGAAAATTCAAAAACGTTATCTTGCTGGTATTGAAGAAGGTAACTATAGTATGATGCCAGGTCAGTTTTATGTGCGTGCATTTATTAAGCAGTACGCTGATGCGGTTGGTTTAAATTCTGATGAATTACTTGAATCATACAAAAATGATGTACCTTCATCTACTAGTGAAGAAATGCATCAGAAAATGACGTCTGTGCCTTCTCGACGCAGAGTGATTACTAAATCTTCAAAAAACTTAAATGAATTTTTCCCAATGATTATTGTTGCACTATTTATTATAATCGGCATTGTTATTTTTTGGTATATATTTCAAAACCTAGCCGAAACGCCTCAATCAGAAGAACCGGAAACTGAAGAAAAAATGTCATTAGAAGAAAAGAATAATACTCCTTCTAAAGATGATATTGCTGAAGAAGAGCCAATCGAAGAACCAATTGTTGAGCCCGAACCAGTGCAAATGATTGAAGTGGGTACTATTGAGGGAGAAACAACAAATTATTCGCTTTCAGGTACGGATACTTTCTCACTAACATTAGTAGCTCTTGGCAGATCATGGGTCGAAGTTAAAGATCAATCTGGTGTAGTATCTTTAGCACGCGAATTAGCTACTGGAGAAACAGTTACCTTTGATTTAAGTGATACGGAATCGGTTCGAGTTCGAGTAGGTGCAGCACCTCAAATTAATGTGCTTATTAATGATGAAAAAGTCGAATACGGAATACCTACAACAGAAAGAGTTACTCAAAATATGATGATTCAATTCTTAAAACAGTAATAGTCATCTCCAAAAAGATGGCTATTTTTTTGAATCGATAGGAGAAAAAAATGAATATACCTAATCAAATTACAGTTTCACGAGTCATAATGATTCCTATATTTGTCATTTTTATGCTTGTTGATTTTGGCTGGGGAGATGTTGCTATTTTAGGCACAACTTTACCAGTGGAACATATAATTGGTGCAATTATATTCATTATTGCAGCGGTTACTGATTTTATCGATGGATACTATGCACGAAAACATAACTTAGTTACGAATATGGGCAAGTTTTTAGATCCTCTTGCGGATAAGTTACTAGTTTCTGCAGCTCTTATTATTTTAGTAGAACTAGGTTTTGCTCCGGCTTGGGTAGTTATTATAATTATAAGCCGTGAATTTGCAGTGACGGGACTACGTTTAATTTTAGCTGAGGAGGGCGAAGTAGTTTCAGCTAAACAATTAGGAAAAATCAAAATGTGGACACAAATCGTTGCTATTTCTGCATTGTTACTGCATAACATTATCTTTGAAATGTTTTCAATTCCATTTGCCTCTATTATGTTATATGTATCATTATTCTTCACTGTTTGGTCAGGATGGGATTACTTCTATTCAAACCGACGCGTATTACTAGATTCTAAATAAGGGGTGTGTGCATATTAACGCTGAAATTATTGCTGTGGGATCTGAACTATTACTTGGCCAAATAACCAATACAAATGCTCGTTATATATCAAGTCAATTAGCTGAACTTGGAGTTAATGTCTATTACCATACCGTAGTTGGTGATAATTCCGAGCGATTAAAACAAGCAATTGAACTAGCGGAATCTCGTGCAGATTTAATCATTTTCTCAGGTGGACTTGGACCAACAAAAGACGACTTAACAAAGGAAACAATTTCCCGGCATGTTGGAGAAGAGCTTGTGATGGATCAAAGTGCAATGCTATCTATTGAAGCCTTTTTCCAACGTGTAAATCGTCCTATGACAGAAAACAATCGAAAACAAGCGCTTGTTTTAGAAGGCTGCAAAGTATTGAAAAATAATCACGGCATGGCACCGGGCATGTTTTATTCACACGGAAACCATGTCTACATTCTACTTCCTGGACCCCCTAAAGAACTTGAACCAATGTTTCAATTTGAAGCAAAACCTGCATTAGCTAAATGGTTAAATCAAGGGGAAGTGATTATTTCTCATGTTCTACGTTTTTATGGGATAGGAGAAGCAGAACTAGAAACACAAATAGTAGATTTACTAGAAAATCAAACGAATCCAACAATTGCACCTCTAGCGTCTGATGGAGAAGTAACTTTACGTATTACAGCAAAAACATCAACAGAGGAAGAAGCATGGAAATTGATTCAAGAAACACAAGAACTCATTATGTCTCGTGTAGGGGACTATTTATATGGTTATAATGATGATTCATTAGCTTCAAGTGCAACTAAGTTATTAATTGATCAGGGGTTAACTATTTCAGTAGCTGAAAGTTTAACTGCTGGTTTGTTTCAATCAGAACTTGCTGCTATTTCGGGAGTGAGTCAGACCTTAGTAGGTGGTGTTGTTACGTACACCGCGGATTCCAAAGTAAATCAACTTGGCGTGTCAAAAGAAATAATTGATCAATATGGAGTCGTCAGTGAAGAATGTGCAATAGCTATGGCAACTAGAGTGAAGAAGATGTTTAAAACAGATGTTGGGGTAGCATTAACTGGTGCTGCTGGACCTGCTGGACATGACGAACACCCTGCTGGTACTGTTTGGATTGCGATTATTCTGCCTAACGATGAAGTAGTCGCTCATCAATTACACTTGAGCGATATGCGAAATACCAATCGCTTACGAGCAGTAAAACGAACACTACATTATTTAATCCAACTGTTGTCCCCAGTTACAAAAATTTAAGTCTCTCTTTTTCGTAATAGTTTGCTGCGTTTTATAAGTTTATAGGGATAGATTCTTGTAGTAAAGGTGAAAAAGTATCAAAATTAAATTTTGAAGGCCTAAAATGGCTTAAAATAAAGATTTGGACTGTTTTTGCGGTTCAAATTTTTATTTTGCCAAATTTAAAGCGAATGAACGTTCGCTTTTTTCTTGTATATTTCTCATAAACCAAGTATAGTAGAGACAGAAGTTAATTGTGATTGAAATTAAAGGAGGAACCATTCTTGAGTGACCGTAAAGTAGCATTAGACATGGCGTTAAAACAAATTGAGAAACAATTTGGTAAAGGTTCAATTATGAAACTTGGTGAAAAGTCGGATCGTGAAGTATCAGCTACTTCTAGTGGATCTCTTTCGCTTGATGTTGCATTAGGTGTAGGTGGATATCCACGCGGACGAATTATTGAAATATATGGACCGGAGAGTTCTGGTAAAACAACTGTTTCTCTGCATGCAATTGCAGAATCACAAGCAGCGGGTGGTCAAGCTGCATTTATTGATGTAGAACATGCACTTGATCCCGTATACGCTCAAAACCTCGGCGTTAATATTGACGAGTTATTATTATCTCAACCAGATACGGGAGAGCAGGCTTTAGAGATTGTAGAAGCACTTGTAAGAAGTGGTGCTGTAGATATTATCGTTATTGACTCTGTAGCGGCTCTTGTACCTAAAGCGGAGATTGAAGGGGAGATGGGAGATTCTCATATAGGTCTCCAAGCTCGACTAATGTCTCAAGCATTACGTAAATTATCAGGGGCTATTAGCAAATCAAAAACAACTGCCATATTCATTAACCAAATCCGCGAAAAAGTCGGAGTTATGTTTGGTAATCCTGAAGTTACACCGGGTGGCCGTGCGTTGAAGTTCTATAGTTCAGTACGATTAGAAGTTCGTCGTGCAGAAACGATTAAGTCTGGAAATGATTTCATGGGGAACAAAACGAAAATAAAAGTAGTAAAAAACAAGGTAGCCCCACCATTTCGAACTGCCGAAGTCGATATTATGTATGGAACAGGTATTTCCCGTGAAGGTGAAATTGTTGATTTAGGTGTAGAAATGGATATTGTAAATAAAAGTGGATCTTGGTATGCCTACAATGATGAACGTTTAGGTCAAGGACGTGAAAATGCCAAACAGTTCCTTAAGGATCATCCGTCGACTCTTAATGAAATTCAACAAAAAGTGAGAGCGGCTTATGGAATGATGGCCACAGCCTACAATATCCCAGCTCCTAAAGAAGAAGAAAATGAAGAGTTTGAATTATTACTAGATAAAGAATAAGAATAAAGTGATAGTCTGCCAAGAATAGTGGCAGACTATTTTCCTTTGCTAGAACCTGTGTATCCTTGACAGAGTATTTTTACATCTATACAATTAAACTTGTATAATCTATCAAATGTAAACCCATTTGGCAGTATATTGGATCACTCCATATATGTGCTGACTAAACATGAAAATGAAATAGCAAGAGGAGGTGTTCAAATGACTGAAATTATCTCCGCTTTGCTTGGTCTTTTCGTTGGTATCGGTGTTAGCTATTTTTTAATTAAAAATGTGAATGATTCAAAAGTGACTGGTGCTAAGCAGTCTGCTGTTCTCATCGTCGATGAGGCAAAGCGTGAAGCGGAAGCTCTTAAAAAAGAAGCCCTACTAGAAGCAAAAGATGAAACTCACAAATTGAGATTTGAAGCAGAATCTGACATCCGTGAACGCCGATCTGAACTGCAAAAACAGGAAAATCGGTACTTGCAAAGAGAAGAAAACCTTGATCGTAAGGAAGATACTCTAAACAAAAGAGACGCAGGCCTAGAGCGCAAAGAAGATGCTCTTACTGAGAGACAACAGCATATCGAGCAATTGGAAAGCAAAGCGGCTGAACTAGTTGCACTTCAACAAACAGAACTTGAACGGACTTCTGCGTTAACTCGTGAAGAAGCGAAAGACATTATTCTAAAACAAGTTGAGAATGAATTAGCAACAGATCTTGCAGTGATGACTAAAGAATCTGAAACTCGAGCAAAAGAAGAGTCTGATAAAAAAGCTCGTGAGATTCTGTCTTTAGCTATACAACGCTTCGCTGCTGATCATGTAGCTGAAACGACAGTATCTGTAGTGAACTTGCCGAATGATGAAATGAAAGGCCGTATTATTGGACGTGAAGGTCGAAATATTCGTACTCTTGAAACTTTGACTGGAATAGACTTAATTATCGATGATACACCTGAAGCAGTCATTCTTTCTGGTTTTGATCCAATCCGTCGTGAAACAGCTAGATTGGCACTAGAAAAGTTAGTTCAAGATGGTCGTATTCATCCCGCACGTATTGAAGAGATGGTTGAAAAGTCTAGACGAGAAGTAGATGAACAGATTCGCGAAATCGGTGAACAAACGACATTCGATGTTGGTATTCATAATTTACATCCTGATTTAATTAAGATTATGGGTCGTATGCGTTACCGAACGAGTTATGGACAAAACGTCTTGAAACACTCCAAAGAAGTAGCATTTTTAGCTGGATTACTAGCAGCTGAACTTGGAGAAGATGTAATGCTTGCTCGTCGTGCAGGATTACTACATGATATTGGGAAAGCAATCGACCATGAAATTGAAGGTAGTCATGTTGAAATTGGTGTGGAACTTGCAACTAAGTATAAAGAACATCCGGTTGTTATCAACAGTATCGCTTCACATCATGGAGATAAAGAAGCAACGTCAGTCATTGCAGTGCTAGTAGCAGCGGCAGATGCACTTTCTGCAGCACGTCCTGGTGCACGTAGTGAAACTTTAGAAAATTACATTCGCCGTCTAGAGAAGTTAGAAGAAATTTCAGAATCTTATGATGGTGTTGAGAAATCTTTTGCTATTCAAGCAGGTCGTGAAATTCGAATTATGGTTCGTCCAGAGCAAATCGATGATATTACAGCACATCGTTTAGCACGTGACATCCGTAAACGCATTGAAGAAGAATTAGATTATCCAGGTCATATTAAAGTAACGGTAATTCGAGAAACTCGTGCAGTTGAATACGCAAAATAAAAAGAGGCTTCAATTTGAAGCCTCTTTTTATTTTCGCTTCATGTAAAAGTCTATGTTTATACAGCGGTTAATTAAAGTGTTAAGATGTGCTTGCGATTATATTTTATTTATTTGAAACCACTAGTGTTGCATTAATTTCTTCCGAAAATTAGGAATTCATAAAATCTTCAAATATCGATAAAAACCAAAAGAAAAAATCCTTTATAATGGAAGGTACAGGTAGTTCCTGTCCAAATCCAATACAAAGGACTCAACTTATGGACAAGAATACACGTAAAACTTCATTTGGTAAATGGGT
>NZ_ALJG01000327.1 GCF_000286315.1 Paenisporosarcina sp. TG20
CTTTTTGAACAACCTCTAAAAGGTTTTGTTTCAACCTTTCTTCCCAAGCCAAATTGCTACAAAGAATCCAAAAAATAATGCAAAAACACTTAGTAGAATATTGTTAAAAGCTATTGTTAGTCCTGGATACACAACAAAAAGTGAACCAAATACTAATCCAATGATTAACGCGTACATCATCAATGGGAAACGATTAAGTAAGTATTTAATCCCTTTACTGCTAAAGATAAAGCCCGAAGCAATGCCTGCTCCAATTACCATAATAATGGGTAAATTCATAGTTGTGATTGCATTTATTACAGTATGGTAAACACCAAAAATAAGTAAAATAAATGAACCACTGATTCCTGGAAGTAACATTGCCATACTGGCTAAAGCGCCAGCAAAAAACAAACCAATAACAGACAATAGAGTTAACGTTTCAATAGGGTTGCTGATTTCTTCCGGTTTAAAAAAGGCCATGCTTGCTACTAGGATGAAACCGACCAGCATGAACACAACATGTTTAACTTTAAACGTACTTCTTACGTTCGCTTCCCTTAATAAATAAGGAAGAATTCCGGCGATTAATCCCAGAAAAAAGAAGTTGGTTGGTTGTGGATAAACTTCAAGTAACCATTCCACCAAATGGCTGAGAACTAGGATTGCGGATCCCATTCCAAGACCCAAAGTAACTAAGAACGGGAAATGTTTTTTCCATTCCCTTGTTGTAATACCACTAACTGCATTGATAAATTTATCATAAATACCTAATAGAACTGCAATGGTTCCCCCGCTGACGCCTGGAATAATATCGCTCGTCCCCATAGCCATTCCGCGAAATATATTTCTCCAATCAAACATACATATATCTCCTTTATGATTAAACATTTTTATAAGAATTATAGAATTGCTTTCAATTTACCATTATACTGAAAAAATTTCCATTCGTCATTGAGACAATATTGCACATCAGCATTACTCGATTAAATAGTATTTTAAATTATGTCCGGTTAGCGGTGAGATTATGAAGTATTCCGTGAACAGAGCGAAAATCATGATTAACGGACGGATGGAGCGCCCCCCAATAGCGGCGGAACGGGATGCATTAACTAATAGAAAAAGGAGCTCGGGAACTACCATTAGCTATTGACGACTATAATGAACAATCAAAATACTAATGAAGACGAAATTAATATATTACGGGTAGATACTTTGAGACTTAAAGTTCAACATCACATTAAAATCACCTTTCACGGGGCACTTTTCAGATAAACTCATGATGTACGGTGTCACCTCATAATGCGGCAGTAGTAAATATCGTTGGAAACTCATATCGTCTCAGAGGTCATATGAAGAAGGAAGATTAACAAAAGTGTACATTCTTAAAAAATCAAAAGTGTAGATAATTCCGTTGACATTTGTATTCCATCAAACCATTCGTTATCGGAAGAATTGGATGTTTGCCTACACACCGCAACGTTCTCAGGCAGCGCAATAATCTACAGCATTGTGGAGACAGCTAGGGAAATGGATTAATCTATCTAACCTAATCTCTTTGAAAAGCTCCCCAATATGGATACGAAAGACGCAAGCGCTTTAGATTAGCTACTTCCTTGGCCAACGACCATGCCAGATGCATGCCGTGTCAGTAAGAATTCTTAAACAATACTTTAATCACCGCTTATTTGATAGGTTGGGATTATTTTACGCTTACCGAGCGGCAACTTGACGGTAGCCGCTAAAGGTGCCACCCACACATAAATTCTTCCTATTTTCTGGTCAAATCGATCGCTTTTAATCAAAAACTTGATACGAAATACAGTTTTAAGTAAAAAATTGTCGGTGGGTGGCACCACGGAAATTATGACAATTCACAGAAATGAGAGTTTATAAGGAATCGATTTGGTGAAACCCATTACCTTAGGTCTTCTGATTTCTTTTTATGCAATTGTAGTGTATAGTCTGAATTCTTTTTTACACAGGTACCCGTTTATTTCAGAAAAAGGGCACAACAGATTCGAGTAGTAAAGAGGAAAAAGAGAGATAAATACATGTATGGATGGCTTAATGACCTTAAATTTTAGAAAAAGAACTGAATTAATTTAACAATTTGAGGTCAAACTATAACAACAAAAGTATTAGGAGGAACTAAATATGCCTGAACAACCTGCCATAACGTCTTCCGAACTTGGTGTACTATGGTTAACATATCAAGAGAAAACGATGATTTTAAGAATCTTAGAATATTTTATTGAAAAAGCAGACGATAAACAAGCCAAGAAAATCATGACTAATTTACATGCTGAAATTGACGTTTATGTAGGAAAAATAACAGAGATTTTCAAAAGTGAAGGAGCAGCAATCCCAATTGGGTTTACTGCTGAAGATGTGAACAAAGAGGTTCCTAAGCTATATGATAATGGTTTTGACATCATGTTTGTCCGGTTACTTAAAGAAATTAGTATGGGGTTGCATACGCTTAATATAAACATGGCATATCGTGAAGATATTGTCATGCTGTTTAAAGAACTGACTGCCATTACCCAGGCATATTACAATGCATGTACTCAATATTTGATTGAAACAGGACTGCTTGCACGATCTCCTTATGTGTCTATGCCCCGATCAGCTGAATTTGTAAAAGAAAAAGACTATTTGTCTGGAATGAATCCGCTGACCAAACTCGGGAAAAAACGAACATTAAATGCAGTAGAAGTCGCATATGTTTATCATGCAATCGAAGGGAATGTTACTGGATTACAAATGATTACTGGTTTTGGTCAATGTGCCCATAATTCGGATGTGAAAAAATTCTTTGCAAAAGGGGCAGAACTCTCCAAAAGTGTGGTTAAAGAAATGGGTGAAACATTTCTCGAAGATGGGATTCAAGTACCTGCTACTTCGGGTGGAAATGCGACACGTTCAACAGTTGCTCCATTTTCCGATAAGCTTATGATGTATTGTACCAGTATGTTTTGCAGTTTTTCTATGGGGGGAAATGCCTTAGGAACTGCTTTTAGTTTACGGAACGATCTGGCGGCAAAAATGTCGGTATTCAACAAAGATACTTTCGAATATGCACATGAAGGTGCAAAGTTAATGATTAAGAACGGTTGGATGGAAGAACCACCTCAAATGGAAGAACGAAAGAAATTAATGGAAGGATAAGAATCTTTCCGATTTCCAAGTAAAGAGGGTACTTATCTTTAATGATATTGACATTCGTTAGTAAATATTAAGTTGGAGTCTCTTTGCTGTTTGTCATGTATAGGAGGGAATCGAAAAGTATGGATGATGGTGCTAGTAAAAAAAGATTGAACAAATAACATGGAGTATTGCTCATCAAGGATTTGTGCAGCTTAAAAAATATCGTAATACAAAGGAAGCCAATCAAACCGAGTGGCTTCCTTTGTATGAATATTTCCCAAGTATTTTTATTATATGTAATTGTTGGTGAAGGATTAGAGTTGCTCCTCCAGAAATTGAAACAAAAGATATTATGAGAGGTGTATGGCCTTTTGTGGGATTACAAATAGTCACTCTAATCATATGTGCTCTTTTCCCAGAACTGATTTTATGGCTTCCAAATAAAATTGTTGGAGGATAGTCTATTCATAGAAAAAGTGTCTAGGAGTATGGGACGAGGCTTCTACTTTCAATATATAGATCAACCCCTGAATCGTGGACATCCCTTTTAGAATCCATTCGATTTGGGGATCTTTTTGTTTGATGCGTAAAGAAAGCCTAACAATAATCTATGATAATACTCATTTTATTTTATTGATATCATATTTTTCTGAATTTTGATACTATAATACTATTAATCGTAGAAGGGGATCACTGACATGAGATTTGTAAATGACATTATTTCTAGAAGACTGCCGCTCCTCATTGTGTTGGTGGCCATATCTACATATATTTCACCTGTTTATTGGAAGGTTTCATCGTGGGTTCCTAGCTTACTCCTAGGTGTAGTTATATTTTTTACGGGTCTTTCGATGAATATATCAGCAATTAAGGGAATTCGTACGAAAAAGAAAGAGCTATTGCTAGCTGTTTTATTAAAATGGACACTAACCGTTGTGGTATCAATTGGGCTAGCTTATAGTTTTTTTTCATCTAAACCAGAAATTGCAGCAGGTATTATTTTATCCGGAACAGTCCCTAGTGCTACAGCAGCAACCTTGTATACATTTTTAGCTGGAGGTAACGCATCTTTAGTAATTGCAGCATCTTTAATTGATATCGCCATAAGTCCAATAGTTACACCACTTTCTATGCTCGGACTTTCTGGAAGTCAAATAACTTTATCTTTTTTAAAATTACTTCAATCCTTCTTTTTCATAGTTTTTCTTCCTTTAGGAATAGGACTGTTTATTCAACGTCTATTCCCACACCTAGCCATACACTCTAGATCCATTACAAGATTTGGATCTTCTCTTTCCTTGTTATTAATAATTCATACAATAGTAGGTCACGGTTCAAAAGCCATTAGTCTTGAGCTTGGATTATTACCCCTGATTGTACTTGTAACGTTTATTCAAGTTGTGTTTCCTATGGTAGCTGCTTATTTCATCGCAAAAAAACTTTCCATAGCAGAAGAAGATGCTAGAGCTCTTCTTTTTCAAGTTGGATTATGTAACACCGCCCTTGCAGCGATTTTAGCATTTGAGTTTATTGGAGACCTTGCAGCAATTGCGCCAATTGTTAACATGATTATTAATTTATCTGTAGGTTCGATGATCGCAAATTATTTCGTTAAAGTAGATAAACAAGAACAACCAACATTTAGTTAATGAATAACAGGTATCACATCGTCACAACCAAATTAACTAAATCTAGACAGTCTAAAGGAGCCTGAGAATCTAAAAAAAGATTACCAGGCTCCTATAGTCCAAATATATTGTTTTAGTCATGTTGCTACTCAATCAGACAGATCTCCGATTAACCTTTTTCCCATCGTATGAAAAAATAATTGGGTTTTTCTCCACATACGTTTCCAAGTACACTGAACGCCCCCATAATTGATAAATATAAGGAAGTACATGTTCTAAATAGTGTGGATCCAATTCAATCCCCTCATACCCGTGCTTTAAATACAGTTCCCCATTTCTCAAATAATCTCCATTTTCAACTTCAATATAAGGAAAACTTCCATTCACTCTCATGGATACAAGTTGGTCTCTTACATGTTCATAATCTTTATCGGTTACTTCATAATTACCGTTCTTTTTTTCGAACAAATAGAGATCTTCCTGTTTAACTAATTCTTTTGTTAAATAATTTCTAATAAAAGATATATCCGATTCAATTTCTCTTACTTCAAATATTTTTTCCTTTCCTGCATTAGGTTTTACACCTAATTTAATCATCTCTTTTGTAGGATGATCGTATCTTTTTTCAATGTCTTCGTATATTTTCAATCCTAAATAATATGGATTAATTGATGTTTTAGACGGTTGAACAACATTAGCGTTCAATGTAGCGAATTCAATCGACTCAGCAGAAGTTAAGTTCATTTCCCTTATAATTTTCTGATGCCAGTAGGTAGCCCAACCCTCATTCATAATTTTCGTCTCTAACTGAGGCCAAAAATAGAGCATTTCTTCTCGCATCATAGTTAAAATATCACGTTGCCAATCTTCCAATTCACGACTGTATTGCTCAATAAATAGTAGTAAATCCTTTTCAGGTTGTGGCGGGAATTTTTTTCTTTTTTCAATGATTTTTTGTTTATCTGTTGCTGATTTATCCATATTCCATAGGTCATCGTAAGGTGTTTTCTTAACAACAACTTTTTCTTCTTCTAAGTCATAAGCTGGTAGTTTGGGCCTGATAATGGATGGATCAATATGTTCTTGAATAGCTAATACAGCGTCTAAAAAACGTTCCACCTCATCTTTACCATGAATTGCTTCATAATTTGCAACTCGTTCAGCAGTTGCCGTCATGCTTTCTACCATATCTCGTCTTGTATTCGAAAACCGTGAATTATGTTTAAAAAAGTCACAATGAGCAAGTACATGAGCGATAATTAGCTTATTTTGAATTAGACTATTCGTATTTAGCAAAAATGCATAACAAGGATTAGAATTAATAACAAGCTCATATATCTGACTCAACCCGAAATCGTACTGTAACTTCATTTTATGAAATTGCTTTCCAAAACTCCAATGGGTAAAACGTGTCGGCATGCCATATGCACCGATTGTATAGATAACATCTGCAGGACAAATCTCATAATGCATTGGATAAGTATCAAGGCCAAATCCAGAGGCAATTTCCGTAATTTCAGCAATCGCACGATGAAGCTTTGTATCCATCAATTAAATCCCTTCAAGTATTTTTTTCACCGACGAGTCAAGGGTCACTGCCGTTTAAACTGAAGTGATATCTTTTTGGAAAAAACTTTTCAATGCATCATATACGTCACGCTTTTCTTTCAATATATAATGACGAAACTTTGGATTTGATATCGATTTATAAGTGGACATCAAAGTTGAATAGCGACTATGCGCGTTCACTTCTCCATATCCAAACATACTGGAAACTTCCATCAATTCATTTACTAAATTCACACATTTTTCATTGTCTCTCGACATATTTTCTCCATCTGAAAAATGGACAGGATAAATATTGAAGCGGGCAGGTTTGTATTTTTCTTTAATAAGATCTAATGCAACTTCATAAGCGGACGAACAAATAGTTCCACCACTTTCTCCTTTAGAAAAAAAGTCTTCTTCAGAAACAACTTTGGCTTCTGTATGATGAGCAATAAACTCAATTTCAACTGTTTCATATTTAGACCTTAAAAATTTTGTCATCCAGAAAAAGAAACTTCTAGCTATATACTTTTCAAAATTCCCCATGGATCCACTAGTATCCATCATTGCAAGGACGACAGCTTTTGATTCCGGTTTTGTTACATCATTCCATGTTTTGAATCTCAAGTCATCATTATGGATTGGTGAAATTTCAGCTTTTCCATTTATAGCATTTCTTTTGATAGCTGTTAAGATTGTACGCTTTTTATCAATATTCCCAATAAGGCCTTTTCTTCTAATGTCATTAAATTCAATATCCTCAGTTATTATGTCAGCTTGTTCTTTTTGTTGTAGATTTGGTAATTCCATCTCTTTGAAAAGAACATCTTCTAAATCTGAGATTGTCACCTCTGCTTCATAGTAATCTTGCCCGGCTTTGTCTCCTGCTTCTTTGCCTTTCCCAGTCCCGCTTTTTTCATCTCCTGAACCTCGAGCGACAACGTCACCAACTTGACTCTCGCCATCCCCCTGACCAACGTGTTTTGATTTATCGTAATTATAACGAATTTTGTACTCATCAAGTGACCGAATTGGAATCTTAATAACTTCTCTTCCGTTTGACTTAATAATACTTTCTTCACTAATTAAATCGGGTAAATTATTTTTAATCGCATCTTTAACTTTGTCCATGTGTCGCTGTTGATCTTGGTGCCCTTTGCGATGAAGGGACCAATTTTCTTGTGAGATGACAAAATGATTATTTTCTTTTTCGTTCATTTCCATCCACACCCATCTATATTAGAAAGTTTTTAATTTTATTATAATATGCAATGATAAACAAGTAATTGCCTTTGTAGTGAAATAAAAAACAAGACTTTTAATATAATAGTCTTGTTTTTTATCCAATTAAATTTCTAACTTATCTATTTAACAAACTTCCAACATAACGCAATAATTCATTAGCAGAAGTTGAATTATAGCCATGTTCATCAATTAATCTAGCAACTACTTCGTTTACTTTTTTGAGATGTGATTCATCCGGCGTTTTGGACGAAGTTGTTATTTTCACTACATCTTTTAAATCTGTAAAAAGTTTCTTTTGTATAGCTTCTCGTAATCGCTCATGAGAGTTATATTCAAATCTTTTTCCTTTTCTTGCATAAGCAGAAAGTCGAATTAAAATTTCTTCTCTAAAAGCTTTTTTTGCATTTTCAGAAATGCCAATCTGTTCTTCAATGGATCGCATTAATTTTTCGTCTGGATTCATTTCTTCACCAGTAAGTGGATCTCTCAGTTTATTTTTATTACAAAATGCCTCAACGTTATCAAGGTAGTTTTCCATTAATGTTATTGCTGATTCTTCATAAGAATAAACAAATGCTTTTTGAACTTCTTTCTTCGCAATTTCATCATACTCTTTTCTTGCTATTGAAATATAATTCAAATACTTCTCACGGTCTTCTTGTGAAATAGAGGCATGTTGATCTAGCCCATCCTTCAGTGAACGTAGAACATCAAGAGCATTAATTGATGGAACATCTTTACGGATAATTGCGGATGAAATTCTGTTGATTACATATCGCGGATCGATTCCATTCATTCCCTCACTCGGAAACTCCTTCTGCAGCTCTTCCACGTCTATTTTGTTAAATCCTTCAACACTTTCCCCATCATAAAGACGCATTTTCTTTACAATATCAATACCCTGTTTTTTAGGATCTTCTAACCTTGTTAAAATTGAAAATATAGCAGCAGCTTTTAAAGCTTGTGGTGCTATATGAACATGTTTCATATCACTTTCCCTGATCATCTTTTCATAAATACGTTCTTCCTGACCTACTTTTAGATTGTAAGGAATCGGTATCACGATAATTCTTGAATGAAGGGCTTCATTCTTTTTATTCGAAATAAAGGAATGATACTCTGTTTCGTTTGTGTGAGCTACAATCAATTCATCTGCACTTATTAATGCAAACCTACCAGCCTTAAAATTTCCTTCCTGTGTTAAAGATAGCAGGAGCCAAAGAAATTTCTCATCCAACTTCAACATTTCTTGAAATTCCATCATCCCACGGTTTGCTTTGTTTAACTCACCATCAAAACGATAGGCACGGGGATCTGATTCAGAACCAAATTCCGCTATTGTTGAAAAGTCGATACTTCCTGTTAAATCAGCAATATCTTGGGACTTTGGATCTGATGGAGTGTACGTTCCGATACCAACTCGTTTGTCTTCCGAGAAAAATATACGCTCAACCATCACATCTTCAAGACGGCCATTGTACTCTTTCTCTAACCGCATTGCATTCAATGGAGATAAACTGCCTTCAACTAAGATTCCATACTCTTCAAAAAAATCATTACGTAAATTGTTTGGAATCAAATGAAGTGGATCTTCGTGCATCGGACATCCTTTTATCGCGTAAACCGCACCCTCATCTGTCTTAGAAAACTTTTCAAAACCTCGTTTTAATAAAGTGACGATTGTCGATTTCCCTCCACTAACGGGTCCCATTAATAGTAAAATTCGTTTCCGTACATCCAGTCTCTTTGCAGCTGGATGAAAGTACTCTTCTACAAGTCGTTCAATTGCCGTTTCGAGTCCAAATATTTCTTCTCCAAAAAAGTCATACAATTTTTGCCCATCTTTTTCTGTTGACCCAGCACTCTTTATCATATTATAAACACGTGAATGGGCCGTTTGAGCAACACTTGGTCTTTCCTTCACAATGGCTAAGTATTCAAGAAACGTACCTTCCCACTTAAGTTTGTCTTCTTCTTCACGGTAGTTCTTTACCTTATTTAAAATATCCATTCTTTTCCCTCCAGTTAGGGTATGGTTTATTCATAGTATGAAAAGACAGAACTTATGATACCGAATCCATTTTACCAATTGGTTAGTTCTTACCTTGAAAAGTTTTTCTTTACACTATTTACTAATTCATAATTGAGGGAAAATAATAACTAGTTCCTAAAATATTACTCTTTCAAAAAAAAAATGTTTCGACAAATTTCTCACTTTTTTTCATCTGTGGATAAAGTTATACACATTATACAGATGACTAAGAATACAATCATCAATATTACTAACAGGTTAATCACAGGTTATCCACTGTTGACTGTGAATAAGAGAACGGTTGTTCTAAACAAAACTATCTGATAGATTTAATATACATAGAAAATACCTGTTGAAATAGTTTAAGTTTCACAGAATTTTATCAAGAAATACATTCTTATGTTGGAGGTGAATTCACAAATATGAGTAACCTGTCATCTAAATTGTTGTTAAAGTCCTATTTTAAAGCTACTGAATTAAAGCTTAGTCCAGACTTTATATACTTGTTGGAAGCTGAAATTCGCCGGCGCTCTCTAGTCATTTAATAATAATAACAATAGCTCATACTAGTCTCTATAATTATTTAATAATTTTATAAATACAATGACACCTCAAACTGGTTAATAACCGGTGGAGGTGTCTTCTTTTTTAGTTATCCACATAACTTAGAAATCCTTGTAGAGAAGTATAGGAGAAAGTTCACTGGGACACCCATATTATCTGTTTCAGAGTACCACGTTCCAGTTTTAGCTGGTGTTGGACATAAACTGACACTCCCACCGCTAAAGCATTGAGCTTCCAGCTCAGGCAAGTCTGTGAAAATGGACATCCCCGTTATTTAACTTTTGCTACTCCTAATGCTAAGTGCTCCCAAAGAATGTTTTCAACTAGTTCCGCTTTTGTTTCCTCACAATTAATAATAAGTATTACCTCTGAATTTTTCCCTCGTGCAAGTCTTTTTCGTTTCTTTAAGACCTTTTCAGTAAAAAGTCTAATTGCCACTCCTATAAAAAACCCTAAGAACCCACTAAGTACCCCACTAATAATAGGACCCCAAGCCAATTTAAAACCAATACTAGTACCAACAACAGAAAAGACCGTTGCAAGTGCTATCCCTACATCAATCATTGATGTGCCATCTGATCTATGAATAGTATCAAATAACTTTCTTTCTTCCATTCGGATATCAAGGGGGACGGCATAGATGTTTTCCTTTGTAATGCCTCTCTTTTCTAATGTCGCAATAACCATTTCTAAGTAGATAGTATTTTCAAACGTTGAGTATAGCTGCATGTTTATCACTTTCCTTTTTGACCTTTTAATACCCGAAAATCAGGATGCTGATAATTGTCCTTTAAATATCTACGTTGTTCTTTTTCAAAAAGCTTATTATTTTCAACGGTGTTCACATATGCATCATAAATGGAAAAACCATATAAAGAAGGTAACATCAGTAGCCATTCCCCATTTATGACGGAAGTTGCTAGTTGAATTTCTCCTATAATTATAAGGTGTAATGCCTCAATAGTGTTTGACATATAGAAGAAGAAAAGACTCCAAACAGTCACAAAGAGCGTAGACAAGATTCGATGTATATAGAGTTGTCCCAGGCCTGGTACAAACAAAGACCAAATGGCTGCCATAATAGGGTTTCTTTTGTCTAAATAGTTAATTTCCACTGCGTCTATAATAAAAGAATTGAAACGATGTTCTTCATGATTGGACAATATATAAACTTGATTCAAATCTACTGTTGTTCGATAACTGTCCCAAATTCCAAATAAATACACCGGTAAATATACTAGGAGCCACCTGGTATCTAACACGTTGATAGCCTTATCTATCTCCCCTTGAAATGAATAAATGATCGCCAAATTCACATTAGCTAGTGTATTAACTAGAACTTCCCAAATAAATAGGACAAATCCCCGAAGGTACTTAGACAACAACATATGGCCAAAACCTGGGAAAGCAGCACTCCACCATGCAATAATAAGCGGACTTCTTAAATGAATTTGGGTTGTGCCTAGTATACTTACATGTGCAGTGTACCGCCTTGCAATATTATCATTTTCGAAGTTTTTTTTTTAGAAACCCCTATTATTTATAGTTCTTAACAAAGGATTTCCATAAAAGGTTTATTTATTCTTACTTCCGAGTGTATATATTCTTTATATGAAACAAAACATACCATTACTACTGTTAAATTATGAATTGTGATTTAAGGAAGGGATGCACTCATTCATGAATGAAATGATTGATCTACATAATCATTATGCTCAATTACATAAAAACAATTTTTATGACAATATATTATTTTCCTATCAGTGGTGGTTTCTTGTCCTAATTACTGTTGGTCTATGGATAACATGGGCATATTTCGTGGATAAGCAAAGGTTGAATATTATAATACTTACTGGTCTATTCACAAGTATAACCGCACTAGTATTGGATGATATAGGAATATCAATGGCTTTGTGGATTTATCCCTACTATGTCGTTCCCTTCTCAAGCGTTCAATATCCTATAGATTTAGGCATCATTCCTGTATTTTATATGTTGTTATATCAATACTTCAGACAGTGGAAATCCTATTTAGCTATCCTTACACTAGTGACTCTTTTTGCTGCCTTCGTAGTAGAACCTCTCTTCGTTAAATCAGGAATATATATTCTATTGAATTGGGAACATTGGTATTCCGCTACTGGTTATCTGACAATGGGAATTATAGTGAAAGGATTAGTTGATAAAATTTCCGGAAAATATTTAGGTGAGAGTTGAATAAATATCTTGTTCTCTTTAAAGAGCAAAATCACGTATATGTGAAATCTCATACTGTTAATGCAAAAAATCTTACCTGTAAAGTAAACAGGTAAGATTTTATCATAATTCTATTTATAACGTTGATGAATATTATTTATAATGAAACTCCCTGTCTCGTTAAGTTCCACAAGCTCCATTGAAAGGGCTAATGAACGTCTGTCAAATATATCACTGAAATGATCCGTTACTACTTCAAATAACGCTTTACATGTCTCTTCTTTAACTTCTTTAGAACGTCCTGAAAATATTTTAAATGTGACATGAACATAGGCATCCTCTACTGTACCATCAGCAACATAATATGTCTGGAGCTCAATTGCTCTAGACCGAATACCTCCAATAGGAAATATTGAAGACCTGTCAATAAGAACCCCGTGTAATGATTTTAATAACTGTGAAATATCTGTTTCATCTTTTAAGTTATTAGTATATTCGACTACGATATGTGGCATTTTTTTACACCTCTTGTTGGTTAGTCTAAGACAAAAAAGTACATGTTAAACTAATATCCCTAACAATAAACGTCATTAATGAAAGGATTTTTATGAGTTTGCCTTAAACTGTGTTAAGCAATCAGGATGGATATCATTTATCACTAAACCTATTCTACATTCATTAAAAATTTTTTTGTTCTCTCCTCTTTTGGAGACTGAAAGATTTCTTCTGATGTTCCTTGTTCAACTATTACTCCATTGTCCATGAAAACTACCCTGTCCGCAACATCTTTCGCAAAATTCATTTCGTGTGTAACAATTATCATAGTCATACCCTCTAAAGCCAAATCTTTAATTACCTGGAGAACTTCTCGAACAAGTTCAGGATCAAGTGCGGAAGTAGGTTCATCAAATAGCATAACCATTGGGTTCAGTGCTAGCGATCTAGCAATTGCTACTCGTTGTTGTTGTCCTCCCGATAGTTGAGCTGGGTAAAAATCACAACGATCTAAAAGTCCAACTTTATCCAGTAATGACTCCGCTAACTTCCTTGCCTCATACGGTTTTGTTCCATGTATAACTATTGGACCTTCCATTACATTCTCAATAGCAGTTTTATGAGGGAATATGTTGAACGATTGAAATACAAACCCCGTTCTCTTCCTCAACTCCCTAATCTCTTTTTTTCGTATACGATCTATTTTACCACCGGCTTTTACTTCGTACTCACCAATTCTTATGGTTCCCTCTGTTGGCTCTTCTAAGAAATTTAAGCAACGTAACAAAGTTGATTTTCCAGAACCACTTGGACCCATTATTACGACCACTTCGCTTTTATTAACGGTTAGGTCGATTCCTAGTAAAACTTCAGTGAATCCAAAACTCTTTTTTAAGTTATTTACTTGAATAACACTCATAGCAATCTCCTAACATTAGTATTTTCAATAGTACTGTTACCTAATTAAGTATTTAGATGTTCTGATTTCTAATCTGTCTAATAAATTTGAGAAAAATGAAATTATTACCCAATAAATTGCTGCAGCCATTAAATAAATCGTAAGCGGTTCAAACGTTTTTGCAATGATTAAACTCGACATCTGTAACAATTCCGTTACAGTTATTACTGATACAAGTGATGTATCTTTGATAAGCACGATAAATGAGTTTGCCAATGTCGGTATAGCAATTCTCATGCTTTGAGGCAGAATAATTCTTATTAAAGATTGTGAATATGTCATTCCCATAGCGACAGATGCTTCCATCTGTCCATTATCCACAGCAAGTATTGAAGCGCGAAAAGATTCAGATAGATAAGCACCTGCATTTAAACTTAAAGCTAATATCCCTGAAGAAATTGGATCTAATGCAATCCCTATTTGTGGCAAACCATAGTAAATAACAAATATTTGTACTAGAAGTGGAGTTCCTCTTATAATAGAAACGTATGCATTAGCAAGTCCATTTAAAATTCTTATTTTAACTATTCTAATGATGGCTGTGAAAAATCCAATAAAAAGAGCGATAACTACCGATATTCCGGCTAATAAAATAGTCATTATGGATGCTTTAAGTAAAGAAGGTAACGAATCAATAATTATCGTGGTATCCATACATCATCCCTCCTGTCAAAGTTACGATGATACCGCTTTTATTACTTCCTCTTGGAATTTAATATCGATTCCTGAATTTCTTATCTCATCTAAAAACGGTTGGAACCTTTCTCTTACAATTAAACTCTCTATCGGGATAACACCTGTCTCCGTTATTTTTTTCGATGCTATCCACTTGGCTATTAAAGCTGCTGGAATAGCAGTTGTTTTAGCCATTGAAGTAATTTTTCGTTCATTATCATATAAGTCAATCATTTCCCATATATACCTCGTTGAATTTCCGTTTTTTACACCACTTACCTCAACCCTCATTACAGTAATATCTTCATTGGAAGTACCAAGTAATTTGGGGGCAAGAATTTTTTCTGCAAATGCTATTGGAGTAATCGAAATTCCGTTAAGTTCAACTGGATCCTTATCAAGGAAACCCAATTCACTTAAAATTTTCATTTTTCCCCAATGTCCAGGGTGTCGAACTGTTTTTTCATAGAGATTTTTAACTTTATCTTTTAAACTGAATGCTGTGCTATGTGCATCAGTAATAACGGTTTCACAGATACCTACTGGTTCTGGAAATGTTATTTTTTCTAACCTAGATAGAGGAGGAAATTCGACAATTACTCCTTCCTCAACTGCCGTGGCTGGTTTAGTATATAGTCCCAATACACTTTCAAGACGAAAGACCACTTGATACCACAACGGAGGGACTGGATATCTTGGAACCCCACCGCAAATCATTACTGCTTCGTCAGCTTGATCTAACATTTCAATTCCTTGGGCAGCTAAAAAGTTTGTCATTCCAGGAGCAACTCCACAACCAGGTACAATAATTACACCAGCCTCTTGAGCTTCCCTATGCAATTCGATTTTCTCATCGAACTTAGACCCTACAAGGTCAACTAAATGACATTTCGAAGCAATTGCAGCTTTTATTGCTACGAGACTTAAAGAATGCGGCAGACAAGCAACCGCTACATCCGCATCCTTTAGTATTTTTGCAATATCTTCTGCAGTTTCTAATGAGGCAACTTTTCCAATTACATTTGGACTATTTGCAATCTGCAAACTTTTATCTAAGCTTTCTTGCCGCACATCGACCACAGTAATCTTACCTATTCCATGAAATTTAGCGATTTCACTTACTACTGTGGTACCAATCATCCCAGCACCCAAAACTACGAAGTTCACCTAAAAACCCCTCTCTGATTTTCTTAACTAGTGTTGAACTAAAAAATAATATAACTGATTGCTATTCTTTTAACTAAACTAATTTTCTTGTTAACTATCTAAAGGTTCTGTGCCAAACCATTTTTTATAAATTTCGTTGTATGTCCCATCCTCTTTCATCTCTGCTAATGCCTTATTTACCATTTCGATAAAATCTTCGTTTCCTTTGTTAACAGCCATACCGATTTCATCCTTGTTAACGATATCACTCGCAATTTTTAGAGGTAAATCATTTTCTTTAATGTTGTAACTTATTAACAACTGATCATTAATAATGACATCTAGCCTTTTGTTTTCAAGGTCCTGAATGTAATCGCTAACAGCCTTGTACAATTTAACGTCAGCGCCATCAACACTATTTGCAACTTCTTCAAAAGTTGTCCCGCCACCAACACCTACTTTTTTCCCTTTAATATCTTCTAGTTTAGTAATGTCGTTAGTTTCTTTTCTAGTAATTAATACGGACCCAGTAATTACGTATGGATCTGTAAAATCAACACTTTTTTTCCTTTCTTCTGTTACCGTCATTTGCCCTATAATTATGTCGAATTTATCAGCCTTCAAACCGCCTATTAACCCATCCCACTTTGTAGCGATAAAATTAGCTTCTACACCTAATCTGCTTGCAATTTCATTTGAAATATCAACATCAAAACCTTGAAACTCATCCTTATCATCCAAAAAGTTAAATGGAGGATATGTACCTTCAAAAGAAACATTTAGTACTTTTGATTTTTCCATTCGGTCTAACACAGTATTTCCGCTACTATCTTTTTCACCAGTTACTGCTACAGCTTTTTCAACATCATTGCCGCAACCAGCTAAAATACTTATCATGAAAAATGTAATTATTGTCATAACTAAATTCTTTTTCATCCGACTTCCTCCTTATGATTTACCCATCTTTTGATGGTAAAACGTTCCTTCAAACTATTATCAAACATAAAAATTTGTAAGTTACTAAACTTCCAGGATATGTTTAAAGATATACTAACTAATATAAAGCTATGCCTCCTTTACTTTATGAATTAATCTATGTTAATTGCCGTGAATAGAGAACAGTTTTTAATTATTAAACTAGGATAACTAGAGATTACTAGGGTGAAGTGAATGTTAATGTGGAACTTGAAATTAAATTTGAAAATTGGAAAGACAACAGACACGGGAATGAATAAATGATTTTGCGTCCATGCTATCTGATACTTGCAGGCTATACAAATACCAGAAACAAGCTCTAGCCTATCTTTTCAATACACAACGTAAAAAATATCTTTAACTTTTACTTTGACTAGTTTAAACTTGTCTAGTTTGTCCCATATTTATGTATAGGATTAATCCAGTATGTCTCCATCATCCTATTACTTTTTTAATTATAAATTAAGGTTTAATGTAGTTAATTGAAAACAGCAACTGACCTCTAAGGCCCTGTTTGCTAAACAGTTTGTTCAGACAAAAAGATGATTAAATGCTCCACAACTCAATTGTTATTATATTAAGCAAATATCCGGATCAAACTTAGAGAATTCTACAGGCTTAGAGTTGACAAATTAATGCATCGTCACTTTTTCCTTATGATATTAGAAAAAATAACTAAAGAAACAGCAAAAGTAAAAAACTTTTGCTGTTTCTACTTATATATAGGGGTTTTATCGTCTACGGTGAATTCCCCGTTTTTTCGACTTAATTACATTGATTTCTTTCTTTTTCGCTTCTGCAGCCGATTTAATATCCACTTCTTCTGCAAATTCTGTTTGTAAATTCCCTTTGTATTTGGTATCGACTTTTTCTTCTAGCATTGGTGGCTTATCAAAAACTTCTTCTGCCATATAGCGATGGAAAAACACCTCGCCAATCGTAATTATGATAGCAGCTATTAACGACGCTGTTCCTAAAGGAATGAGTTCTGGGAATAAGAAAGAACCCAGTATCCAGATACCAGCCCACGCAAGCACAAAATCACCCATTAATGCAAAAACATTACCTACTCGTGGTAAGACAAGTACATCCAAGGCATATGCAAACACTGTTAGGAATACACTTGTAATTAAAACATCTGAAAATGGAACTCCATAAAACAAGCCTAAAACAATCCATAAAACAGCAGTACACATTATAAATTTAATTAGTAATGCTTTAATATTCATTTTTCTCAACTCCTTTCTTTATTTAAAATCTTCATTATGTTAACCACTTTTCCATTATAAATCCCCTTTTTTCAAATCTTAGCCTTGAATAAACACAGCATTTTTATTGCCATACTAATATTCAAAAATAAAATTAACATACAAAAGACACCACCAATAAATAAGTTGGCGGTGTCTTCAAAACAGTCATAGTAACTACAAAATTCCTAACTATACAAATTATACTAGAAGGTTTCCATATATAATTCAGAATAGATGTTTCTGTCTGTTTAGTCATGTATTATCTTCGATCAATTAATGTTTGCAGCATGCTTTTAAGTTCTCCAACTTCATTTTTAAGTTGTTGAATTTCTCCTGTATCTTCTTTAATTTCACTTGTTTCGGCATCAATTTCATCAGATATCTTTTGAGCATTGTTAACGATTTCTCCTACAATCAAATTAATCATTATAAACGTGGCAATTATTATAAATGAAGTAAAATACAGCCACGACCAAGGAACTACTTCAAAAATAGGACGGAAAACGCCACTTGCCCATGACTCAAGTGTAAAAATCTGAAAGAGCGTTATGAATGACAAGCCCAAATTCCCAAAGAATTCCGGCTCTATCTCACCATATAAAAACGTACCAATCACTGCATAAACATAAAAAATAATCGACATGAGCACCATGACGCTACTAATTGTTGGTATAGCCATAAAGAGGGCAGTTACAATCCGACGTAAGGTAGGAATGGTAGTTATCGTTCGTAAAACTCGTAGAACCCTGAATATACGGATTACGCTAATAAAAGGAGATCCATATAAAATCAAACTTCCCACAACAATAATGAAATCGAATATGTTCCATCCGTTTTTAAAAAAGCTCGTTCGGTAAATCATTAGTTTTAATAAAATTTCCACTGTAAATAAACCTAAGATTATCAGATCGATTATCAAAAACCATGTTCCATAGTCTCTAACAATGCTTGGATAGGTTTCTAGTCCCACTAATAATGCATTGACTAGAATTAAAATCGTAATAAAATGATTAAACTTTGGACTTTCTATAAAGTGTTGAATCAGAACTTTCATAAAGTGTTGTACTTCTCCTTCTTGTTCATCTATTTTGAAATAACCTATTACCTACTTATATTATATTAAATACGATACCTTATTACCATATAAGCCTTAGCCAATTTAAACAATTACTTTAAAAATCAATAAGGTGCATTGGATTATTTGGAGATTATAATGACTAATTAACTTTTATAACTCGTTATTACACATTAACTTTCTAAGTCATCCCAAAAATAGAAAAAACACAGTATATAAACTGTGTTTCCAATTTTCATCTTATGGGTTTTTAATGCTAAATAATTTAAGCAAATTAGAAAGTTTTCTCTTCCATAGCCGTTAACTATTACATAGCTAAGAAACCTATATTAGTTGAGTAGACTTGTATTCTTCCATTCACTTTCACTTTTCAACAATTATGGTTTTGGTTGAACTAGAGAATGGATACATCTTTTAAATAGGCAAAGCAGCTGAAGATACAATTTCAGCCGTTATTGGATTTTCTATAGAGTTCGTAGCGGCGAGCTTTACATCACCACATACTTATACATACAATAATGTGACTACCTTTGGTAATACTATTTCTTTCATGGAGATGAATTTAGTATGATAAGTCCTTTTAATTTTAATTCAATGCTAATCCGCTTTATATAATTAAAATTTGTGTATTCCATGAGGCGGAAGCAGAATGTTTACTTATATGACATTAATGGTCCTTCGAAATAGACAATTTGCATGTTTCGGATATGCAAAGATCGATCCTCTAAGTTTATTTGGACATGATCCACCCCAACACCTGCAAGTATACCTTCAACTCTCCCAATAGTCGTCATTAATGCGATTGTTTGACCTTGATGTCTGCTTATGTGTTGCACAAATACCGGCTCTAAATGTGTAACATATTCAGTTGGCTGGGGAACTCCTTCAATTGAATATAATTGAGTATGAACTGCAGGTGTTTGATTCACTAACCCTGGTTGAACAATAGGTTTTTGGCTAGCTTGACCCTTTTGATCCTCTTTGGAATACACTATGAATATCACTCCTTTATGAGCATCTGTATTTTAATGTTTATGCTGGAAAGGAAGTACATATTCGAGGTTTGGTATTATAAAATCAGGAGGTCGATCTTTTTATTTTCGGGAAGTATAAGAAATGATTCAAAAATGAAACAAGCTTAATAATACGGTGACTAATTATATAAGAGGATTTAAACTTTTTAAAACTCAGAATATTTTGTGGTTATTAATAGGAAAACTACGTTATAATACATCTATAAAATTATTTCGAGTCTAGAAGAATAGAAGGGTTATAATGACATCAGAAAAAACGCAGTCTTCTTCACTAGCATCAAATCCAGTTTATCCAATCATTTTTGCGATTAGCGGTGTTCATTTATTAAATGACTCGCTTCAATCAGTTATTCCAGCAATGTTTCCTGTATTTGAAAAGGATCTTGGTCTTACGTTTACTCAGTTGGGTTTAATCGCGTTTGCATTAAATATGGTTGCTTCCGTTCTGCAGCCAGTCGTGGGTTATTTTAGCGATCGAAAGCCGAAACCCTATTCTCTTCCTTTTGGAATGACTTGTTCATTTCTAGGAATTGCAGGACTTGCGTTTGCACCGGAATACTGGATGATTCTTGTATCTGTAATCTTCATAGGACTCGGCTCTGCAATTTTTCATCCAGAGGGCTCCCGTGTATCTTTTATGGCTGCTGGACCAAAAAGAGGTCTATCCCAGTCCATTTATCAAGTAGGTGGGAACTCAGGGCAAGCACTTGCACCACTCATCAGCGCTTATATTTTAGTGCCTCTTGGACAAAAAGGAGCAGCTCTATTCTTGTTAGTTGCGGCCTTCGGTATCTTCATTTTAATGAAGATATCTGCTTGGTATAAGGAACAGTTAGAACAGGAAAGATTACTTAATCGTAAAAGAATACTTTTATCCTCTATGGACTATTTAACAAAAAAACAAGTAGGCATAGCACTTGGACTTTTACTGGTCATTATTTTCGCTCGTTCATTTTATGTAACGAATATTACAAGCTTCTATATTTTTCACTTAATAGAAGAGTACGGATTAACAATTCAAAATGGGCAACTATGTATATTCCTTTTTCTTGCAGTCGGTGCAGCTGGAACATTTTTCGGTGGTCCCTTTGCTGATAAAATTGGCAGGAAGAATGTGATTGTATTATCACTTTTAGTCCCAATACCCTTGGCACTACTTTTGCCATATGCATCAATACCTGTCGTCCTAATTCTATTAATTTTAATTGGCTTTTTTATCATGTTGAGCTTTTCGGTGACCGTGGTTTATGCACAAGAACTTGTGCCTAGTAAGATTGGTACGATGGCTGGCTTGACAGTAGGGCTTTCTTTTGGAATGGGTGCAATTGGAGCTGTCGTTATTGGTATACTCATGGACCACATTGGTATTTATCCGACGATGGTTATCATATCGTTTATACCGATAATTGGAATCGTTGGTCTTGCACTCCCCCGTGATCATAATATAACCGCTCAACCAAATGTTTCTTGAGAATAAGGTTCTCATCAGACTATAATTTCAACACAAATTAAATTGGACAATCAGAACTTACTCAGTGCTGATTGTCCAATTTTCTACATACGTCAATCAACCATTATGAAAATGAGGTGTCGATAATGAGTTCAAAGCATGCGTTAGTTATAGGCGGTACGGGTATGTTAGCTGATGTTTCTCTTTGGCTTGTAGAAACAGGGTATCAAGTGTCAATAATAGGCAGAACGATGGAAAAACATCGCAAGTTGGTGGATAAAGCGTCTAAGCCAGAATTCATTACTAGTTTAGCGGTTGATTACTCTAACTATTTATTACTTGAAGAACAAGTTAGGAAGACAGTTGAAGAGAATGGCCCCATATCTTTAGTTGTAAGTTGGTCTCCAATACGTACATTAGAAATTATAAACCAGGTGCTCTCTGAACAGAAGGATTCTTGGGAGTTATATCAAATCAAAGGAAGTAGACGATTTTTTGATAATGAACCACCACTTTCAGATTCTAGTTGTCAACAACGCTCTATTTATTTGGGTTTTACTATGGAAGGTAACCAATCAAGATGGTTAACCCACAACGAAATATCCCAAGGAGTTATTACCAATATCAAAGAAGGCAATACTGAGTCCATAATAGGCATCCTCCATCCGTATGATCAAAGGCCTTCTTAATGTTGAAACACTTGTTATCGATCTATGTGCGTTTAGCCCAATAAGGTGGCTAACCAAAAGTATAAGGGAATTCCAATAATTAAATTAAACGGTAGAGTAAGTCCTAAGGCAGAACCTAAAGATAAACCAGAATTTGCTTTTGGAATTGCATGTTCGATAGCAGCAGGTGCAGCTATATAGGAAGCACTGCCCGATAAAACAGCTAAAATTGTTACTCCACCAACCGATAAACCAATCATACTACCTGTTAAAACACCAAGCCCTCCTCCAATAAGAGGTAGGATAAAGGCAAATAAAAAGGACGTCATTTTAACATTTTTCATTTTAATCATACTTAAAGTGGCGACCATCCCCATATGCAATAGGAACACACATAATATGCCATAAAATAAATCTCCGAAGAACGGTTGTATTTTCTCTAAACCATCCTTATGAGCAACTAAGCCAATGAAAATCCCTCCTACTAATAGGAAAATACTTTTGCCAAAAAATGCTTCCTTTATAACATGTTTAATACTAGCGTCAGGGTTTGTAATCTGCTCTCCTTGTTTATTAGCATGAAGTTTATATATGATAATTGCTAAAATAATTGCTGGTCCTTCCATAATCACAAGAACAGCAGACATGTAAGACTCATATTCTACTCCAAATTTATCAAGAAAAGCTAGTCCAGCAACAAATGTAACAGCACTTACCGATCCGTAGTGGGCAGCGATTGCAATAGAATCCTCATAGGAATATTTGAAAACTTTATATAAGAGTAGAAGAGAAATAAATAGCATGATTATACTTAAAAAAACTGCCGCTATAATGGTTGGTATCATTTCTCCAAAAGACACATTTCTAAGTTCTATCCCGCCCTTAATTCCGATTGTAAAAAGAATAATCATTGTATATCCAGTATACAATGCTGTTGGTACCTTTAAATCAGAGTTTACAAGAACCGCAATTATTCCTAAGATGAAAAATAATATCATCGGGGATAGTAAATTAGCGTAAGCAATTTCAATAATTTGTTCCATGCATTTTCTCCCTCACAAAAAGTTATTTTTTCACTTCTATCATTATAATCTAACAACCTGATAAATAAAGGCTTAATTGCAAATCCTGCTGCAAGAAATTCTACGGTAGATATGCATCTGTCTCTCCCTTATGCCACATTGCTGACTCCCACTCCATTACTCTAATTACTTAGTATCACTTATTTCGAAATCACTTTAAATTACTAATCTCTTTAAGCACTTTTTTAAAAGCGTCATTAACATCAACAGCATTGACAATAATCTTTTGTTGCTCAGGAAACTGATTGCTGGTATGTTCATATTTCGGATCGTAATAATGTTCGAGCAAAAGTTTGGTTGCTGGAGCAAAGTTGCTACTTTCCAAATCATCCTGGATTTGTTTGGCAATCGGCGTTTCAATACGTTTCTTAATTAGCTGAAAAGATTCTATAAACCGCTCTGGAGATTCCCATGGCTTATAATCCATTAAAATATTTCTAACTCGCTCATCAACGGGAATATTGATAAATAGCTGCAGGCCTTTTTCTTTTTTCTCATATAGAAAATCAGGTAAGCTGACTTTCCCAATTCTTTTACTTTCCCCCTCGATAAACACGTGGGGTTCACCTTGAAGTCGTTTGATTTCATTGAGAAGATAAGAGTCGAATTTTTTTTGATTACTAGGCTCTAGACCGATTTGTCCAAAAATTGACCCTCGATGTCCAGCCATTTCCTCTAGATCCATTACAGGATAGCCTTTTTGAGATAATTTCTTCAAAATAGCAGTTTTACCCGATCCTGTATTACCGTTCAAAACAAATAATTTTGGTGCAAATTCCTTCTTTTCCAATTCCTTGACGACCCATTGACGATATGAACGAATCCCACCAGACAATTGTCTAACCTGAATCCCCATTAAATCTAGTACAGTGGCCGCTGTTTTACTACGCATACCACCGCGCCAACAAAAAACTGCTATTGGCTTGTCCATGTTTTTAAAGGCAGAAATGAAAGCGGGAAGTTTTTGTGAGAATATGACTAAGCCTCTTTCTTTTGCTTCTTCTGCCCCTACTTGTTTATATATCGTGCCTATCTCAGCACGCTCTTCATTATTAAAAATAGGAATATTAATACTCCCAGGAATTGATGCTTCATTAAATTCCTTTGGAGAGCGTACATCGATTAATGTATGCATTTCCTTTTTTTGTGAAAGAAATAAATCAGTTAATGTGATTTCACGAAACAATGTTTTCACCTTCTAGATAAATAACTGCCGATTGTAAAACTTGCTCCAAGTCTTCAGTTCTTTTATTACAACCACAACTGACTTTTGAAGAAAGGGAATTTAGTTTTATTGAATCATATAAATTCATTATTAAATCACCCTTTCATTTTCGGATATATCCGTTATTTTAGCACAAAAGCGTTGGATCATTGTACTTTGTACCATCACTTGTTCATTCTTTCGTGTCCGCAAAACTTTTGTTAACAGGATTTGAAATCTCTATTCCATTATTAAATTTAATGAATGCTAACTTAAAGATAGCTCAAGAAATGGTAAAGGCTAAGAACGCCACTACGC